>JAAEQG010001250.1 GCA_024231775.1 bacterium | reverse complement strand
TGGGCTGACGCCCATGCGGAAGCGGTGCGGCTGGGCGGACATCTGGCCGAGGTGCGTGCTCTGGAGTCGGGGATGTTCGACTGGTTCGTGGATACGTTCCGTCCGGAGAGTGGCGAGGAGGCTCGCTACTGGACCGGCGGGGTGAATCTGACCGAGGAGTACGCCCCCTACTGCACGGATACGCCGTACTGGTGCTGGGTGTGGGCGGATGAGGAACTCGAGTGGTACTGGGCGTCTTGGATACCGGAGGATTACGCAACGTGCGGTCCGTTGCCGTCGTGGTGTAGTGGTTCGTGTGTGCTGGGCGGCTGGTTGACCGGCCAGCCTGACGACGGGGCTCCCGACTGCGTCGAGGACGGTGAGGAACAGCGGATGCAGTTCGTCTTCAACCGCGGCGATCACGCGGACAGCAACGGCTTCGCCGATGCGGACGAGACCGAACTGCGCCGAGCCCTGGTAGTTCGCCTGGCGAGCCACACTGAACAGCCCGCCGAGCGGACGTTTGCCCGTGAGTTCCGCTACGACGGCAGCCGCCAGCGGTACCTGGCGCGCGGGCTCGATCCGGTAACGTTTAACGCGGTGAGCGAGGTCTGGTCGGACTATCTCGGCGACGATGTGTACGCGGATTATGAGGTGGGCGCGAGCGGAGCCGTCACCGAACGGACCAGCTACCTCGCAGGCCATTGGCAAACCGACGCGCAGACCGCCGCCAGCACGTTCTTCCACACCGACCACCTCGGCACGACACGGGCGCTAACGGACAACGTTGGTGCGGTCGTCTCCGGGAGCGCGCGTTTGTACACAGCCTTTGGTGAGGTGGTGGCTCCCCCGGCAATGAATGCTACACGCTACGGCTACGCCGGTGCATGGGGATACGAAGGCGGGACGGAGCTATGGGGGTCTTCCGGAACGGCCCCCGGGATCCTGCACGTCGGTGCCCGCTACTACGACCCCGCCCTCGGCCGCTTCCTCCAACGCGATCCCCTTGGAATCGACGGCGGATTGAACGTGTATGCGTACGTCATTAACAGACCGCTTACGCTCATTGACCCGTCGGGACTATACTACGATCATGATGACATCCCGCAGAGCGATGGTACCACCACTCGGCACTATTATGATCGTGGGTGGACCGGGTGGTTCAAGAACGACTACAAGGGCTCTTGGAACGGGGTTGGTCCACCCCCGCCAGAGCTATAACCGAATTTCGTTGATGGCTGGATGAAAGAAGGCGGCGTACTCTCGGGATCATGAATGGTTCCGAGCCGCCCACG
>JAAEQG010001249.1 GCA_024231775.1 bacterium | reverse complement strand
GGTCAAATGAGAGAGGTTGGCCGACTTCGGCGCAGAGTGCCTCCGTCTTGAGAATCGATTCGCAGAGCGTGTCGCAGTTCAATCGTCAACAGGTCAGCGGTATGGGCACGCGGCCACGTCGGCCACCGGTTACGAAGTGCTCGTACACACGCTGCCACACCGGACGCCAGGGATTATGTTTCCAGAGAGCCAACACCCAGCGGTTTGAATGGCGCATCAGTCGGCACGCCATGTAGATCATATCCTGAATCACGCTGCGCAGGCGGCGTCGCCGGACACGTTTGCGGATCGGCATCTTCTGATCCGGCGGCAGCCCGCGATCCTGTCGCAGCGATTCCTGACCGCTCAACCGCAGCGCGTTGTACGCCACCAGTCCGCATTCCAGCACCAGCGCGTTCGTCGCGAACTTCCCGCTCGGCAGACGCTCCAGGTCCATGTCCGTCTTGAGTTCGGAATGAAACTGCTCGCTCGTGCCGTGGTCGTGGTAGAGTTCGATCACTTGCTGCGCCGTCACTTGCGAGGGCTTCACGCTGGTCCAGAACGTGTTGATCGCCAGTTCCGGCAGCAGCAGGGCCTGGCCATCGGCGGTGTGGGTTCGCCGGATCGCTTCGACTACCACACGTTCCGGTTTGCCGTCACGCTCGCGCCACGCATCGCCCACCCACACCTCTTTGCCCGGCCGACAATCCACGGAAACACCGTGCGCACAGGCCTCTTCGAACCATTCCTCCCGGGACTCCTTCCGCAGGTTCCGCTTGATGACCCAGTCCACTGGGCCGTGACACTTCTGCCGGAACACCCGCACGTTCTCGACGTCATCGTTCCCCGCATCCATCCGCACCAGGAGCTTGGCCTGAGTGATCCGCCGCGCCAGCCTCAACGTCTCGTCCAGAAACGCCGGTGTGCCGCATTGGCAATGCTGCGTTCCGACGCGAAGTTCGCAGTTGACCAGATAACCCTCCTGGCCCAGGTAACCGAAGTTCGGCGCGTAGCCGTCCTTCTTCTTGTACGTCAAACTCACGCCTTCTTTGCGCGTGTTGCTGT
>JAAEQG010001248.1 GCA_024231775.1 bacterium | reverse complement strand
GCCAGCGCCGCCCCCATCTTGTGCAGATAGGGGAAAGCGTGATAACGCCCCCGCAGTGTCTCCGGCAGCTCCTCACATCGCTCTTGCACCTGCGGCCAAGCCAACTCACCACTCACGTGTACCACCTGTGCCAGTTCCAACACTTGCTCCAACACTCCCGCCAATGCCTGGTTGATGCTGCGCGCCCCGGTGCTGCCTCCCATCACCAGCAGCACCGGTTCGTTCTCGTCGGGCTGCAATCCCAACGAGGCTCTCGCCTGCGCCCGATCCAGCCCGTGGAACTCGGCTCGGACCGGATAACCGGTCACCACCACCTTGCGGGCGGAAAAGTAGGAACACGAGTCCTCCACCGTCACCGCCACCCGCGCCGCCAGCCGGGCAATCGCGCGCACCGCCAGGCCAGGCTCAATGTCGGGTAGATAGAGCAGGATAGGAACCCGCAGCGTCCACGCCGCCAACGCTACCGGCACACTGGCGTACCCGCCGGTCGCAAACATCGCTGCCGGTCGCTCTCGGCGTCCCAAGCGGTAGGCGCTCCACCAACCCCGCGTCAATTTGATCAGGTTCTGCACCACCTGGCGGGGGGCCAATCCATGCACCCCACCCGCCGACACTGCTGTGAATCGCAGACCGGCCCGTTCGGCCAGCCGCTCTTCTACGCCCCCCTCTCCACCGACGTACAAGATTTCGATCGCACCAGTTTCTTCTTCAGCGACGAGTGCCTGTACGACGGCCAGACCGGGATAGACGTGTCCCCCGGTTCCTCCACCTGCGATCCAGATTCGCACGTTTGCGATTTCCTTTTTTGCCTTGCTTCTGCTT
>JAAEQG010001247.1 GCA_024231775.1 bacterium | reverse complement strand
TGACGGTTCCAATGTTTGGCCGCACCCGCGCGCATCCCAACCCCCTGCTGCCCGCGCTCCCACTGGGTCGTGGGTACAACTCGTTCACGTACACCTTTGTCGAACAATTCTGGCGCCAACTCATGGGCCGACCCGCCAACTCGTGGCGACGAACGCGCCTGGGGCTGCCCCCAATCCCACTCCGCCGCTGGCCCTACACACAGTTGCGTGGACGAGCAGTGCCCATACTCGGCTGTTACAGTCCTGCCGTGGCTCCCAAGCCCTCCGACTGGGGCGAACAGGCCCACGTGACCGGCTATTGGTTCCTCGACCACGTTTCGGACTGGCAGCCGCCCGCGGACCTCGTCCGCTTTCTGGAATCGGGACCGCCGCCCGTCTACGTCGGGTTTGGCAGTATGATGTCTCGCCGAGCGGAGCAGACGACTCGCATCACGCTGGATGCGCTGAAACAGTCGGGACAGCGTGGGTTGATCGCCACGGGATGGGGAGCGTTGAGCCAATCCGATCTGCCCGACGAGGTATTCTTGATCGAGTCCGTTCCCCACGATTGGCTCTTTCCCAGGACAGCGGCAGTGGTGCATCACGGCGGCGCAGGCACGACGGGAGCGGGACTGCGGGCGGGTGTGCCGGGCATCGTCGTTCCCTTTGGCGGAGACCAACCCTTCTGGGCACGCCGGGTCGAGGCGCTGGGCGTTGGGCCAGCCCCGATCCCACGCAAG
>JAAEQG010001246.1 GCA_024231775.1 bacterium | reverse complement strand
CTCGAGGTCGCCCGACAGATGGCGGAGTTCTCCGGCGGCAAGATGGTTGCACTCAGCGCGCTGCCGACGCTCCCGGAAGAATTCGGCTATCCTAAGAAGCTGACGACCGCGGTCCGCAGGCAGCAAGCCATGTGGGACGCGCCTTTCTTGTTTGTTCTATTCGTGCTGTTCGCTGGCGTGGAATGGTACGTACGACGTAAGGACCACCTGGTGTGAACCCCATGAGCATGCCGTTAATTTCAGAGGACGCTATCCATGTCTGAATCCGCTACTATCGACCAGAAACTGGTGCAGCTCTGGCGGCAGGAGCGTCGTTTTTACCACGTTCGCGGCGCCGCCCGGTTCCTCCTTTGGCTCATCGCCATGCTCCTTGTCGACTTTCTCATCGACTGGGGTATCCTGTATCGAGTCAACAGCAACCTGAAGCTCGGGCTGCTGCTGCTGATCATCAATGTGGTCGTACTCGGCTATGTCTTGTGGAACGAGTGGCTGAAGCATCTGAAGCCCTTTGATCCGATGATTGTGGCGCTGGAGGTGGAGACGCGCCATCCCGAGCTCGCCTCGGTTCTGGTCTCCTACACCCAGTTCAAAGAGGGCGACGGCGGCCACGGCGTCTCCGCCGAACTGGTCGAGGCCATGCGCCAACAGGCGCGGGACCTGACCCGTTCCATCGATTTCCGCGAAGTGGTGGATTTCGCGCAGATCCGTAAATTGCTCTTAGCCTGTGCGGGCATCACCCTCTTCTTCCTGGTCATCAGCATCAACTGGCAGTCCCACGCCACCAGCCTGCTGCGTCGTCTCGCCGGCGTAGACGCGACCTATCCCACCCGCACGCAGGTCCTCAATGTCAGCGGCGATCTGGTCGTGCGCATCGGGGCCCCCGTGGTGGTGACGGCCGGCGCCGAGGGCGTCATCCCCGAGGAGGGCGCCATCTATGTGCGCCCGGCCGAGGAGAACAGCGATTGGCAGAGAGCCCCCATGCAGGCGAGTGGCGCCGCCAACGGCCTTCCCACCTTCGAGCGAATGCTCGAGGAGGTGAACCAGGATCTGCTTTACTACGTGCGGTTGGGCGATGACCGTAGCGATACCTATCGCATCACTCCGATCCCCGCCCCAAGCATATCCGCCGTCCGCATCGAGCGCACCTACCTCTCCTACCTCCGGCGCGAAGCCGATCCGACCGCCGACTTGACCGGCTCCGTGCCGGAGGGCACCAGCCTGGTCTGGCATCTCACCACCCGTACCCCGGTGACACGCCTACAGGTGCTCATCGGGGACAAGCAAATCGACGCGGACCAGGAGGGCGACAATCTGCACTGGACCTTCCGTGAGGACAAGGTGAAGCGCTCCTTCAAGTACACCTTCCACTGGACCGAGGGCATCAGCGGCCAGGAGTTTGAGTACGACGATATAGAGCACGCCATCGAAGTCATTCCCGACACGGTCCCGAAGGTGGAGCTGCTGCAGCCGACCCGGGACGGTCTGGCCACCGTCAACAGGCGCGTCACCCTGGAGGCGCGGGCCCAGGACGATCACGGTCTGGCCGAGGCCTGGTTGACCTACGCCGTGGACGAAGGCGAAGAGAAGCAGATCCCCATCCAAACTTTCAAGGACAAGAGCAGCGTCACCGTGGACTTTGTCTGGGACCTGAAGAAGACCGTGCCGGAGCGCAAGCCCGGCGCAAACCTCCGCTACTCCGTGTCGGTGAAGGATCACTGTCCCAACGGCGACAGCCATGTGGCCCGTTCCATGCGGCGTAGCCTCGCGGTGGTGGATAACGAACGCTACGTGGAGTGGTACCGGGAAGAGCTGGCCCGCGAACTGGCGGAGGTCCGACGGGCGGAGGAGGCCGAGAAGGACGCGGCGCGCGCCCTAAAACAACTCAAAATCCAAGAAGGAGTACAGCAATGAAAATGGCAGGTTTCCTGGCAGTACTGACCGTTCTACTCTCTATCGAGGCATTCGCTCAAACCGAAGCGACCGACGTGTTGGGCGTGCGTTACCAGTTGCGAACCGAGGAACAGCGCCAACGCAAGGCGGGACGCTTGGTTTCCAGCGCCGCGCGTCGGATCGATTGGCTGCTGCGCGACCTGCAGGCGAACCAGCTCTATGAGCAGGAGGACGGCAAGGCCACCGCCGCGATGAACCAGCAACTGCTGGCCCTCTCCTCGCGCAGCATCCCCGCGGCCGCATCCCACCTGGGCCGCGCTCGCGAAAACGTCGCCGGCGCCGCGCCGCACATCCGGCAAGCGGACGCCGCCGTCCAAGAGATCCTCGAGGAGATGGGCAAGATCCTCCAGGAGACCACCTCCGTGCAGGCCGAGGACAAGATCCTCCAACAACTCAATATGCTTATTCAAGCCGAGAAGGGGCTCATGGAGAAGACCCAGGTGTGGGGCCGCAAGGTAATCCTCGACCGCAAAGCGGCCCAGGCGGATACCGGCCGCCT
>JAAEQG010001245.1 GCA_024231775.1 bacterium | reverse complement strand
CTGTCCTCTACGGGAGACAGTTACTCGGAAGAAGCGAGCGAACGCAGCCAGGTGATCGTCACCACCCACAGCCCGGAGTTCCTGGACCTGCTCAGCGCCGACGAGGTCCGGGTCGTCAGCCGCCGAAACGGCTCGACCGTCGTGAGTCGGATGCTGGAGAGTCAGCGAAAGGCCGTCCGCGAGGGGCTCCTGACGCTGGGTGAAGTGCTCCGGGCGGAGGACCTGCAACCCGAGTTGCCGGCGGGCGGTGTAGCGGAAAGCGCGCGGCCAGCGGAGCACGGCGTAACCGGCGGCAGATCAACGAAGTGGAACGGCCCCCGGACCGCCGAGCAGTACTCCTGAGAGGCTTCCAGAGCCCTGGTGGCCCGAGCCCTGAGCGAGAGATCCTCGAACGGCGCCAGGGCATGGAGCGCTCCCAGGGCGATCAAAGCCCCCTGGCCGATCGCGGTGTACGGGGTTGCGGGCCTGCCCACATGGTAGTCCTGGCGGATCTCGAAGATCTGACCAGCGACACCGACGACAAACACACCTCCTCGCTCCTGGCCCTCCTCGGTCACGCTCGGATCACCGGGAGCCGCGAACCTCGCGGTCTTGGCGAAGCCCTTGGCTGCGAATGCCTCACGCACTGCCTCTACGAACTCGGTGACCATGAAATGGAGGAGCTCATCGTCCTTGGGCGCCTCCGGAGGATCGGGAAACTTAACGCCGTAGCGCAGGATTTGCCCCATACGCAACGAGGTCGTGAAGCCCATGACGTAGCTCCCGACCCGAAACACCTTGGGTTCCCCATCCAAGCGTAGCTCATGCCCCCCGGTGAGGGCGCTGTCGCCGCCGATGACCACCGTCTGACCGTCTGTGACCGGCACAATACACGTCATGCCTTCCTCCTCTTCCGTCGTTGGCCGCCCAGACGCCCGTCCGTACGGGATTCGGAGGCGGCCCAGTTCGAAAGCCTATGAGTTTGTGGGACTGCGAAGCTGTGCATATCCCCCTTCGGAAGCCGATCGCTCGCCCGGTCTTTCCACCCGGCAGTCAGCGAATCGGTGGAGGAAATCTAACGGGGATCGGAGTGAACGCGACCGATCTGGTATAAAGTTCGATACTGCGCAAGAAGCAGCTGAGGTCAAAGGAAGAGGGTTGGATCGTATGCAAGAAACGGCTGCCTGCCGACTGATCCTGGTGCTCGATCGGGAGATCCGGAGCCGCGGGCATGGCTCGATCCGGGCAGTGGACAGGGCCATGGGACGGACCGGGGGTTGGTGGCAACAGCGCGTGGCAGCCGGTGATCTCAGCTTGGGGCAGCTCCTCAAGGTGCTCGATCACCTGGGGCTAGAGCCGGTGCGATTCTGCCGCAAGGTCCTCGGCGGCGAGGACGGTCCGGACCTTGACCGGCCCCGAGGCGAGCCCCCGGAGATCGTGCTCCGGGCACGGGATCGACTCCGAGCCGGGACAGAGGGGAAGGGGATCGGCAAAACCTACCTTGAGACCCTGGACCAGCAGCGGTACGAGGAACCGGAACGTGTGGTCAAGCTCGCCCTCTGGGCGGTGGACCATGTCGAGTTGCCCCTTCTCCCGCGGCTGCTTGGGGTGGTCGGATCCGCGTTGCGACTCCTGCTCCGTCTGGATGACGCGGAGCACGCGATCCATGCGGGAATCGAGATCGTCCAAGGCCGGGATGCCCAGACGGTCGTCGGGGATCTGTTGCAGCGCCTCTCCTACGTCGTGGCGGACCAAGGAGACCATGCCGAAGCTCTGCGGCTGGCAGAGAAGGAGGTGATGACGTACCTACGGGTTGGGGATCGGATCGGGCTGGGAAAAGCATTGGTGGATTCGGGGATGTGGCTCTACTACCTCGATCAGCCACGGGAGTCGATCAACACCCAGGAAGCAGCCCTGGAACGGTTGCCGGACAGCCTGCCGAGAAGTCGCTGTACGGCTTTTCAGTTTATTGGACTGAGCTATCGCCGGCTTGGCGATCCGGAGTCGGCAATCAAGTATCTCAGAAAAGCTGAAGCGACGGCAGTAGGTATCGAGGACTGGGCAATGGCCAAGCTCACCTGGCTCAAAGGCGAGATCCATATGGACCTTGGCCAGTTCGATGAGGCGGCATCTGATCTGTGGAAAGTTGTTGAGTTCTTTCGTGAGCGTCACCCTGGGGAAACGGTGCTCGCCGCGTGCGATCTTGTCCGTGTACAATTGCTCCAGGGACGGCTCGCCGATGCCTATCAGACGGCAACATTGATATCGGCACTGGCCGAACCGCTGCGGCACAACAGAATCATTTCCGCAGCAATCGGCGATCTGAGCCGTTGTGGTCAGGCTGGCTTGACGCTCGCTCTCGTCGAACAAGTCAAAGCCCGAATCAAGAGTCAGGGCAAGCAGTTTCGTAGGTGGCAACTTCCAGATCCAAACGATTCAGATCGCCGGATCAGGCGTCTTGGTGCGGCCGCAGATCCATTGGCGATTGAGCGCCTTGAACCAGCATCAGGCCCACCTCCGGATCAACGCTCCGGTCGCGCACCCCATCCCTCTGCACAGCAACTGGTCCAAGCGCTCGATCGGGAGATCCGAAGGCGCGGTCGTGGCTCGATCCGGGCTGTTGACCGCGTCGCGGGCCGAGGCGAGGGTTGGTGGCAACACCGCGTAGAAGCCGGGGCTCTCACCCTCCATCAGCTCCTGACGGTGCTCGATCACCTGAGCCTGGAACCGGTGCGATTCTTCCGCCGAATCCTTCCTGCCGAGCCGCCTGGGTTGAGGCTGGACCGGCCCCGGGGCGAACCTCCGGCGATCGTCGCAAGAAGTTGGGATCGAATTCAGGCTGGGGAAAAGGGCAAAGGGATCGGCGAATCCTACCTCGACACCCTGGACCGGCAGCGGTACGAGGAACCGGAGGAGGTGATCAAGCTCGCTCTGTGGGCCGTAGACCATGTCGAGCTGCCCCTCCTACCCCGGCTTCTCGGTGTGGCAGGGTCTGCATGCCGATTGTTGATCCACCTTGATGAGGCAGAGCATACGATCCACGCGGGGCTCGATATCGCCCAACGGGGAGATGATCAAGCGGCCCTGGGGGATCTGCTGCAACGGCTTTCATACGTCCTGGCCGACCGAGGAGAACACGGCGAAGCGCTGCGGCTGGCGGAAAAGGCGGCAATGCGCTACCTGAGGATGGGGGATCATGCCGGACTGGGTAGAGCATTGGTGGCTCAGGGGATCTGGCTCTACTACCTCGACCGATGCAAGGAAGCGATCGTTGTACAAGAAACCGCACTCCGCCATTTACCTGCTCACGAAGAGCCACACAGGTTCACGGTGTTTCAGGCGCTAGGTTCTTGTCACCGGAGACTTGGCAACCTTGAGAATGCCCTCCATTATGTGACCCTTGCGGGAGAGTTGACGCCCGACAGGAATGCTGAGGGAAAGCTCTGCTGGCTCCTGGCCTCGATCTATCAGGATCTCAACCAGCTCATGGAAGCGGAGTGCCAACTGCGAAAAGTCGTCGAAATCTTCAAGAATCTTCATTATGGAGAAACGGCACTCTCCACGTGTGATCTGGTCCGGATTCAGCTCCTCCAGGGCCGGGTCGTCGATGCCTATCACACGGCAACGTCGATGCGGGCGCTGCTGGAGCCGCTGCGCCACAACAAGATCATCTCCGCAGCAATCGGCGATCTGCTCCGCTCCGGCCAGGCTGGCTTGACGCTCGCCCTGGTCAAACGAGTCAAAGCTCAAATCAGGAGCGAGCGCAAGCATCCTCAACTGTGGCGGTCACTGAGGGTTGGACAGGCTTAGGTCGCCCGCCTCCAGTGCTGCCCGATAACCCGCTGCATGCCGTGTGGCTCCAAACCCGGCCCCATGGCGAGCCGCAGGCCGTGCGGCTCCAAACCCGGCCCCATGGCGAGCCGCAGGCCTCCGTTCGGCCTCATCGCCAAGCGAACTCCGCCGGGCTCATAGATCGGCCCCATCGCCAGCCAGAGCCCATGCGGTTCCACGATGGCCGTTCCCCACTTCGCCGGCGCGGCGTGATTCTCGGTGGCCGCGGGCAGTGCGAAGATGATCAGGCTCAGGGCGAGAATCAGTCCCAGGTTCAAGTAGCGCATAGCGCCTCCTTTGGCAGAGGTGGGATCGGGCGGAATTGCCCAGATCGGTCCCTACCGAGGTCCTACGCTACGCCTGTTCTGCATCTCGCCAAAGCCCGGGCGGGCTCGATAAGGGAGATCTCATCTACCTGCCGTCCGAGAAGAAGTCAGCGGCCAGGTCCTACCGCCCGGCGCGCAAGACGACGAGGCCGCTGCAACCGGCGAGAAGCAGGACGATATACTGGTGTGGCTGGGACGCCGGGATCCACATCGCCTCCGCGGAAGACACGACCACATACGGATTGGAAGCTCATCATGCCAGCTCGCGATCTCACCCTGACCCTTCCCCTTCCGCCGGATCTCGGCCGTGCCCTGGCCGAACAGGCCAAGCGGCTGGGGACCACGCCGGAGCTTCTCGCTCTCGACAGCCTG
>JAAEQG010001244.1 GCA_024231775.1 bacterium | reverse complement strand
CCTGAGACTGAGTACCAGAGCTCGCCGAGCCGCCGAAACCAAGCTGGCCAACGCGCAGGTTAAGCGCAGGGAGCGGGGTCGGCGCGACCAGCGCATGCTAGCCGCCGTTCAGAGCGGGACCCTTCCCTACACTCCCGACGTGATGTCCTGGCTAAGCCGCAGGTTGGACAAACCATCCACGCGAATCACCGCCGAAGACATCGCCACCCTGACTCGGTAGGTTTGCGGCTGCAAACCTGAGGCGCTCAGCCTTTCTTCTAGGCCGCGCCGGCCATTTTATACCCACAACGATGAGGATTTCCGCCCATCATTCCCCTGTCTCCGATTCTGCTGCCCGCCCCTGAGTACCGTACAGCCCACACACATAAAGTCTGATTGACATTCTTTCAGCTTCAAGCTACTGGTACAAACCATGCAAGCGGACGCACAGTCCCTGCCTGCTGTGGGCGTTCCTGGGCGACGCGTCGGCCAGTGTGGCCTTAGCGCTATCCCCGATTGGAGACTGACACCACATGTTCAAGATTCGCGAAGCGAGGTGGCTTGCCCCTCAAGTCAAGAGTTTCGTCGTGGAGGCGCCTCGAGTAGCCGCACGCCACAAACCAGGACATTTTGTCATCCTTCGGGTCCGCGACGAGGGTGAGCGGATCCCCCTCACGATCGCCGATTCCGACGGCGCGGCGGGGACGATTACCCTCGTGGTGCAGGTGATCGGGGCGACCACGGAGCGGCTCTGCACGCTCGGTGCAGGAGAAGCCATCCAGGACATCGTCGGTCCGCTGGGCAAGCCCACGGAGATCGAGAAGTTCGGGCACGTCGTGCTGGTTGGCGGCGGCGTGGGAACCGCGGTTATCTATCCGCAGGCCGGGGCGCTCAGGAAGGCCGACAACAAGGTGTCCGCCATCATGGGCGGACGGAGCAAGCCCTACGTGATCATGGAGAGCGAGCTCGCCGCCACCTGCGATGCCGTATACCCCTGTACCGATGACGGTAGCTATGGTTATCACGGGTTCGTCACCGGAAAGCTCCAGGAGCTGATCGACGACCAGTCGAACCCGGTGAACGCCGTGCTCACCGCCGGCCCGGTCCCCATGATGAAGAACGTCGCCAAGGTCACCCTGGAGAAGAAGATCCTCACCATCGCCTCGCTGAACCCGATCATGGTTGATGGTACGGGGATGTGCGGTGGCTGCCGGGTGACGGTTGGCGGCAAACAATTGTTCGCGTGTGTGGACGGTCCGGAGTTCGATGCGCATCAGGTAGATTTCGCCATGCTCACCGACCGGCTTACCGCCTACCGCGAACAGGAGAAGCGCGCCTGGGACAGGGCCCACCAGGACAAGGAACACATGTGCAAGCTGGCGGCTGCCGAGCAGGAGCTGAAGTCCTGCCTGGAGTAGTCGATTCGGTTAGTCGATCGCATCCACCCACGAGGAAACCATGAAACCCGCAGAGCGAATGAAGATCCCTCGCCAGGAAATGCCCGAGCAGGAAGCCGAAGCCCGCGCCCACAACTTCCAGGAAGTGAACCTGGGCATGGAGGACGGCTGCGCCCAAACCGAGAGCGAGCGTTGCCTGCGCTGTAAAGACGCCAAGTGCGTGGCAGGCTGCCCGGTGGGCATCGACATCGCAGCCTTCGTCTCCGCAGTCGCCGAGGGCGACTTGCCCAAAGCCGCCGACATCCTCTACGACGCCAACGTATTGCCCGGGATTACCGGTCGAGTATGCCCGCAGGAGACCCAGTGTGAAGAGGTCTGCATCCGAGCGAAGAAGGGCACGCCGGTGGCGGTGGGCTACCTGGAGCGCTACGTTGCCGACTGGGCGCGGGAGAATCGCAAGCAAGTGATAACCCCGCCTCCGCCCACGGGGAAGCGGGTGGCGGTGGTGGGCTCCGGGCCTGCCGGTCTGACCTGCGCCGGGGAACTGGCCAAGAAAGGACATGACGTCACCGTCTATGAGGCCCTGCACAAGCCCGGCGGTGTGCTGCTCTACGGGATTCCCGAGTTCCGGCTGCCCAAGAACATCATCGACGTCGAGGTGGACGTGCTCCGTCAAATGGGCGTGAAAATCGAATGCAACGTGGTCATCGGCCAGACCTACACGATCGGCGAACTGCTGAAGGAAGAGGGCTTCGATACGGTCTTCATCGCCAACGGCGCTGGGCTTCCGGTGTTCCAGGGCATCCCCGGCGAGGATCTCAAGGGGGTCTACTCCGCCAACGAGTACCTCACCCGGATCAACCTGATGGGAGCCTTCAAGGGCGAGGAAGCGGACACGCCGATCCTGCGCTCCACTTCCGTGGCGGTGGTGGGCGGCGGCAACACGGCGATGGACTCCGTGCGTACCGCCCGCCGGCTCGGCGCCGACCCCGCCGTGCTGGTTTACCGTCGCTCGCGCAAGGAGATGCCCGCCCGGGTCGAGGAGATCAAGCACGCCGAGGAAGAGGGCGTCAAACTCGACCTGCTGGTCAACCCGATCGAGATCCTCGGTACGGAGGACGGATGGGTCCGCGGAGTGCGTTGCATCCGCATGGAGTTGGGCGAGCCGGACGCCTCCGGTCGCCGGCGTCCCGTTCCTATCGAGGGTAGTGAGTTCGAGTATCCCTGCGAGATCTTCGTCGAAGCCATCGGGACCGGAGCCAACCCGCTCCTCACCCAGACCACCCCTGAACTCAAGACCAACAAGTGGGGCAACATCGAAGTCGGCGAGGACCGGATGACCAGTATGCCCGGCGTATTCGCCGGCGGCGACATCGTCCGCGGAGGAGCTACGGTCATCCTGGCCATGGGCGACGGAAAAGACGCCGCCGCCGCCATGCACAAGTACATGATGAACGGCGGCTAGCTCCGTCTCACTCGCGTTTCTGCGGATTATCCGAGCCGCGCTTGGGTGCCATGCTCATCCCGAAGGGTGAGCATGCGTACCGTGCATAACATCGCACATTCGCGAACTGCCCAAACTGTCACAGATCACCCGAAACGAGTTTGTCGGTACGCCGGTAGCCGCAGGCCAATTGCCTGATAACATGAACTCCGTCGATCGGCGAATCGCAGGCGAGGCTGGAGGTGCCCGCGTCGCCTGAGCGATCGTCGGACCGATGAGGCTCATGAATGGACCAAGCTCCGCCAGCGCCAAATGGGGACACGCCCCCCCCACCCATGTCCGTCGAGGCGGCACCCTCCCCCCGCCGGCGTTGGGCGTTTCGGCTCATGGCTGTCCTGGTGCCGCTGATTCCGCTCTTGCTCGCCGAAGGGGCCTGCCGACTGCGGGGGTTTGGCGGACACGCCCCGGTGCTTGGAGAGCTGGGGCCGTTCGAGGGCCGTACGTACGTCACCACGGTTCCCCAAGGCATCGACTCGTTCTTCTTCAGCAACCTCAGCGCCAGCGGGTCCATGCTGAAACAGTTCTTCACCGCAACGCAAGAGCAGGACACGGTGCGCATCTTCATGCTGGGCGGGTCGGCGATGAAGGGCTTTCCCCAACCGCGACACTTGACGTCATCCGCCTTCCTCCAGGCCATGCTGTCCGACCTGTGGCCCGAGCGCAACGTTGAGGTCATTAACCTGGGGACGACGGCGATTGCCAGTTTCCCGGTCATGTGTGTTGCCAAGGAAGCCCTGCGCTACGACCCGGACTTACTGATCATATACAGCGGCAACAACGAGTACTACGGCGCCGGTGGCGTAGCTTCGGTGCATCGATTCGGCAGTTCGACTCGGGCTATGCACCTGCTTCGCCAGCTCCGTCGCCTAGCGCTGGTCCAGTGGCTGCTCGAGCGCAAAGTGCGGCGCGCCCATGACCCGGACGATGACCGCACTCTGATGGAGTTGGTGATCGGCGATGCTCAAATCCCCTTTGATGACCCCCGGCGCCAGACCGCAACGAGTAACCTGGAGAACAACCTCACCCAGATCATTCAAGCCTGCAATGCCCAGGGCGTCCCGGCGATCGTTTGCACTCTGCCGGGCAACGAACTCGACCTGGCTCCAATCGGGGAGGACCTCGAAGTCCCGCTTCCTCCAGGTGAGCGCAACCGTTTCGCAGAACTGCTGGAGCGCGGTCGTCAGAACATGGCGGACGACCCCCAGGGCGCGCTGCCTGATCTCCAGGCGGCCGCCGCCCTGTACGATCACCATGCAACCCTGGCGTACCTGACTGGTCAGTGTCTCCACGCTCTGGGCCGCGATGAGGAAGCCACACGTGCGTTCATCCAGGCCAAGGATCTCGACACCATGCCCTGGCGTGCCCCCAGCGACTCGAACCGCGCCGTGGTCCGCGCGGCGGCCAAGGGGGCGGTACTGTGCGATCTGGAGCAAGCGTTTCGAGACGCGACCCCCGGCGGGGCGCCCGGTTGGGGATTGATGGACGATCATGTGCATCCCACCCAGCGGGGACAAGCCCTGATCGCCCAAACGCTGCTTCACTCGATGGATAAGCTGGCCGATCCGGTGCACGTCGCTCCGGAGGCGGTCGCGGACCTCCCGGCCCGGTGGGTCTACGCCCAGCGGTTGGGGGCCAACCGCCTGGACCGCCACCGCACCGCCCACGTACTCAATGCGGTGCTGGGTGGAGCCTTCTTCCACCGCAGCAACCCGAAAGCCGTGCATCGTTCTGAAGCCCTGCTGGCTAATCTCGAAGCCAAGTTGAGCCCCTTGGAGAAGCGTACCATCCAGCGGTTGCAGGAGGCTGGCGTGCGCATCCCCATCACCGGGGCGGTAGGTGAAACCCTGCTTGACGTGGGAGAGTATCAGGCTGCCGCGGACCTGCTGGCGATCGCTCGTCGGGAGGTCGTGCGCTACTCGACATGGTACTTGCGTTATACCTGGGGGCTGCTGACAGCGCGTGAGCAAGCTGGCATGCCGCGAACCGCTGACAACCTCGCCCTGGCCCATGAAATCGTGAAGACCGGAAGTGTCGTCGAGCAACTGGTCAGATCAAGCCCGGGACGTACACAAGCGTATCTGGGAGCCGCCCACCATCTGCTCGGCGAGGACGATCAGGCCCTTCCCCGACTCCGTCGGGCGTGGCGCGAGGGGAGACCGGCCGCCAAGCAGGTGGCCCTTGCCCCCCTGTTCGACATCCTGGTACGCCAGAACCAGCGCTCCGAAGCAGCGCGGATTCTCTCCGGGCCTTATCCCACCCCCGAGTTGCGTTCGCTCTCCGCCCAGCTGCGTGTCCGTCTCCAAAGCAGCCCCGAAACGGGTTTAGATGACTAAGGATCTGCTCAGATGAATACTCCGCTATCAGCCCGTACCGTCTGTCAGCCGACGCGCGAGCTTCGGCCACAAGTCCGCCACCGCCTGCTCTCTACAGCCACCGGCGCACTTGTCGCCGTGTTCTGTTTCAGCGGCTGCGCCCCCCTGCCCCAGGAAGCTGTCCAGCAGATCCGCAGCGGTCGACGCGCCTACCAAGCTGGGGACTTCGCCACGGCTGAACAAGCCCTCTCCGGCGTGATTCAGGCCCACGCTCAGAAGACCGGCACCGCCGAAGCCCTCTACCTTCGCAGCCTCTGCAGGATCAAGACCCGGCGCACCGCGGAAGGCCGACACGATCTGGACCGCGCCCTCAGACTGGCCCGGCGGAAGGACTTGAAGAGTCGTATCCACGCCCAACTCGGCAACCTGGACTTCGATCTGCATCTGTACGGAGAAGCTGCCAAGCACTACCGGCTAGCGTACGCCGCACTGCCGCCGCGACCGCCCAAGGATCGGATTGCGTATCAATACGGACTCGCCCTCCAGCGTTCGGGCTGTTTCGCAGAAGCCCGCTCCGTATTCCACAATCTGACCAGCCAGTTCCCTGGAAGTGAGCACGCGCCGCGGGCGCGGTCCAAGGCGGACTGGCCGCATGATTACTTCGTGATCCAGTGTGGGGCGTTCAAGAAGATCGCCGGCGCCCATCAACACGTCAAGACGCTGGCCCAGCAGCGAATCACCGCGCTCGCCGTTCCCGAGGGAGTCGGCTCGTCTCGCCTCTACGTAGTCCGCGTCGGGCGCTACCCCGACTACGCAGCCGCCCGTCAGCATCTGCCCGCCGTTCGCCGTGTTCAGCCGGATGCGTTTATTGCGCCGTGACGCGCGGAAGCGCATCCGATGTCATGGCTGAGCCCCCGCGGGCAAGCTCCCTCTCGAGCACTTCCAGGTAGTCGCGCTGGCGGGAATGTGGGTCGTCCCGCGCCCCCCCGACGCGCCGGTCCAGCTCCTTGTCGACCCGGCGCACCGGCAACTCCCCACCTCGCAACCCGCGCCGCGCCGCCT
>JAAEQG010001243.1 GCA_024231775.1 bacterium | reverse complement strand
TAGAAGTGGGCACGCCGCATGCTTTGCACGATCTCGATGATCATCGCCCTCGTGAACCCCAGCGCCATGGCATCGTTCCGGGCGGTCCGGGTGATACGGAGCGCATCCGGTGTGGAGAAACGCTCACGGAAGGCCGTCAGGTTGTGATGTGGCTTGCGCTTCTCCATGCCGTCATGGTGACACCTTCAAAGCGCCACGTCAAGGGTCGACGGTCGACGAGTCGACGATCCGCCCGACACCGAGGACCCGACGAGTCAGCGACCGCACCGTCCTTGGAGGCATCCAAGTACCTCGCGCCAGCGACCAGGGTTGGCGGGTACCATGCAGCACCTTGACCGGCTGAGTCGCATTCTCAACGAGCGTTGAAACCGCGTTGGCACTCACGGTCTGCCATTTGAGAAAGGCCGCTCGCTCGATCAGTTCCTTCTAGGCGGCCGCGGCCCGGAACTCGAGGGATCCCAGCCGTTCCGCGTTGCCATCTACGGTGGAGTGCCGATATGGCACACTTCCGCAACTTCCACAAACCTGGCCCCCATTTTCGTGTGACATGGCAGCCCT
>JAAEQG010001242.1 GCA_024231775.1 bacterium | reverse complement strand
CTGCCCGGCGTCATAGACGCGCACACTCACGTCGCGCTCGACACCGGCATCTACCGGACTCCCGACGACTGGTTCATCGGTACGCGGGCGGCTGCCTGTGGAGGCGTCACCACCATAGTGGATTTTGCCACCCAGTTCCCAGGGCAGAGCTTGCAGGAGGCGGTCGAGGCGCGGATACAAGAGGCGCAGAATGCAGTGGTCGATTACGGCTTCCACGTGATGGTCACCGACCTGCCGCCGGGTCAGGAGGGGAAATTAGCCGACCTGGTGGAGTTGGGCACGCCCAGCGTCAAACTCTATACTACCTACCGCCCCAACTATTACGTCGACGATGCCACAATCCTGCGCTTGATGGAAACCTGCGCCGATTTGGGCATCCGGCCCCTGGTCCACTGCGAGAACGACGCACTGGTGACGGCGCGAACCTCGGCGTTGCTTGCTGCCGGGGAGACCGGCTGGCGTTACCACGGACACTCTCGGTCGGCCCTGGCCGAGCAGGAGGCGGTTCGCCGGATACTCTTTCTGGCCGAGGCGGCCGGGTGCCCGATCCATATATGCCATTGCTCCACTGCCCGCTCCGTCGCGTTGGTGGCCGAGGCGCGGGACGACGGACAGACCGCCACCTGCGAGACTTGCCCCCAGTATCTCCTGTTGGACGACACCGCCTACGAGGGGCCGGAGCCTTGGCGCTACATCCTCCAGCCACCCCTGCGCGCTCCCGACGATCCGGATCGGTTGTGGGCGCTGGTGGAAGCTGGGGCGGTGGATATGATCGTCACCGACCACTGCGATTATACGCAAGCTCAAAAGATCGCGCACGATGACTTTGGCCGGACGCCCGGCGGTCTGCCGGGGATGGAGACACTGCTGCCACTGATGTACACCCATGGCGTCGCGGAGGGGCGGCTGACGCT
>JAAEQG010001241.1 GCA_024231775.1 bacterium | reverse complement strand
TCGTGCAGCGCCGCCCCGGTGGCGAGGATGATCGCGCCGACGGGCAGCGCTTTCTGCGCCGGGGGCTCCGCGCGGGCTGAAGCCCGCGGCTCCTTGGCGCTCGTCTCTTCTTTGAGAGTAGCCTCGAAGTTGCCGACGAACCCGGTGATGCTCTCCACCTCGGTGTTCAGCAACACCTGCGCCCCGCTCTCCTCCAGCTTCTTGACCTTCTGCTCCAGCACCTCCGCCGCCGGTCGACCGTTCGGGTACAGGTACTTCACATTCGGCGCAGCCAGGCGCCCGCCCAGGCGATCCGTCTTCTCCACCAGCGTGACCGGATATCCCTGAACCGCCAGATCGGTCGCCGCCTGAATGCCCGCGATCCCCCCGCCGATGACCAGCGCCCCCTGCGTCATCGGCACTTCACCCTCATGCAGCGGCTCGAGATGACGCGCCCGGGCTACCCCCATGCGGATCAGCGTTCGAGCTTTCTCCTGCGCCGCCTCCGGCTCGTTCGCGTGGACCCACGAACACTGATCGCGGATGTTCACCATTTCTAACAGATACGGGTTGAATCCGATCCGCGCCAGGGTCTCTCGGAAAACCGGCTCGTGCGTCCGCGGCGTACACGCCGCCACCACCACCCGGTTGAGCTTGTACTTACGAATCATCTCCACCAGGGCGTCCTGGCCCGTTGACGAGCAGGCGAACATGTCCGTCTCCGCCGCCACCACCACGGGAACCGCACCAGCCTCGCTGGCCAACTCCTCCACTCCCAGCACCCCGGCGATATTCACTCCGCAGTGACACACCATGACCCCGACCCGTGGCGGACCGGACAGATCCATCGGTTCTACAGTCGACTCCTTCTCCTCCACCCGGTCCCCGGTCAGGAACAACTGGGCTCGCGCCGCCACCGCCGACGCCTGGGCTACGCAGTCCGGAATCACCTGCGGACCCACCGCACTCCCACAGACGAACACCCCTTCCCGCGTGCTCTCCACCGCCGAGACCGCCCGATCCCGCCGGGCGATGAACCCGTACGAATCCGTTTCGATGCCCAGAATCCCCGCCAGTTTCTTCGCCCCGTCGTTCGGAGCGGCAGCCACCGACAGCACCACCAGGTCAGCCGGGATCCGCCGCTGCTCGTGATCCAGGGTGTCCTCGACGAAGATCTCCAAGCTATCATCCGCCTCGACCCGCTCGATCTTCGCGGGCCGACCGCGAACGTAGGTCGCGCTCTGCTCGTCGCGCGAGCGCTTTACAAAATCGTCAAACCCCTTACCGAACGCCCGCAGATCCGTGTAGAGGATGCTGACCTCCTCCACCTCCGGATCGTGCTGCCGCACCAGCATCGAGTCCTTCACCGCATTCATGCAGCAGAAGCGGCTGCAGTACGCCCGACCGCCCTCGCCGCGGGCTCCGACGCACTGGATAAACACAATCCGCTTGGGAGTCTCCAGGTCCGACGGACGCACCACGTGCCCCTGGGTCACCCCCGAGGCGTTGAGCATTCGTTCAAACTCCAGACTGGTCACCACGTTGGGGAACCGACCGTATCCGTAGTTGCCCAGCTTGCGGGCGTCGAACTCCTGAAAACCCACCGCCACCAGGATCGCCCCTACGTCATACTCGAACTCCTCCGGACGCATGTCGAAGTCGATCGCCTCGACGTCGCACACCCGACTACAATGCCCGCAGATCAGCACGTTGCTCTGGTAGTCCTCCCGTTTGCGCTGCTTCATCTGCTGCACTTTGTCCAGGCGGGTACGCTGCTTCTCGCTCAGGTACCCCAGCAGGTTCAGACACGCCTCGGGTTCGATCGCATAAGCCGCCGGCGCCGATTGCGGAAACGGCCGGTAGATCGCCTTCCGCGCCTTGAGTCCCATGTCGAACTCGTTGCCCCCCACCATCGGGCAGGCGTCCACGCACAACCCACACGCCACGCACAGATCCTCGCGCACGTAACGCGGCTGCTTCCGCACGCGCACGCGAAAGTCGCCCGGCGCGCCTTCGCAGCCGACTACCTCCGCGTTGGTGACCACCTCGATTAAGGGATGCCGACCGGCATCCATGGCCTTAGGCCCGAGGATTCATATCGAGCAGTCCATGGTGGGAAAAGTCTTGTCCAGCTGGGCCATACGCCCACCCAACGACGGCGACTTCTCCACCAGGGTTACCCGAATGCGTGCGTCTGCCAGATCGAGGGCCGCCTGAATCCCGGCGATCCCACCCCCAATCACCAACGCCCGCCTCTGGGACACCGACGCCGAATCGTCTACTTGATTGTCCTTCTCCCTAATCACGCTTCGTCACCCATGTGCAGCAACATCCACATACCTGCCTACCCACCCACAATCGTAAGGAACCGCCCGTCACACTCACCGACCCGCGACCGCAAGGAAGCGGTCCGCCGGGTGCCATGCTCATCCCGGAGGGTGAGCATACCGCCCACTGAACCGCCGTGTCTCCCTCCGGATGATGGTCAACCACTTCATTAGTTCACGCAGAAGCCGTCGACTCCGCCGCCCCAGCCTTCGCCGTCCCGTAGGTCTCGTCAAAATGCGCCACCCCGGCATCAAACGCAGCCAGGTTCAGCGTCTCCGTCCCCTGCGGCACCGAAGCCTCCACCGCGGCCCGCATCGCCTTGCGCGGTACGATCTCGGTCACCGCTGCGAAGAAACCCAGCATCACGATGTTCTGCACGATCGTCCGCCCCAAGGTTTCCGCTATGCGCGTGGACGGAACGCCAAAGGACGGCTGACCGTCCTTGAGATTCGCCCGAACGAGATTCTCCTCGTAGACCAGCGTACCTTGCTCTTTCAGTTCGTCTCGGTACCGGTCGTATCCTTCCGCGGACATCACCGTAAAGATGTCCGGACGGCGGATGTAGGGATACAGCACCTCGGTCTCCGCGACCACCAGAGTGGCGCTGCACGCCGAACCCCGCGCCTCCGGACCGAAGCTCTGGATCATGGTCGCGTGATTACCCGCGTGGATGGCACAGGCCCGCCCGATGATGTGCCCCGCCAGCACCACACCCTGACCGCCAAAACCGGTGATGCGAATCTCTGTCCTATTCATGGAGCCATCCTCCCTCCGGCGGCATGGGCACGTACTTGTCCCCGAGGGTCTTGCGATAGTGCTCGTGCATCAGGTCAACGAAGGTGGGCACTTCCTTGTCCACGAACTTGCCACACACAATCTTGCCCTGGAAGTCGATGTCCACGTCCCGCGGGTCGGCGTTGTGGTCGATCTCTGCGTTGTCGTGGTAGAAACGCATCAGGTCGAACCCGGAGCCCAGACGATTGAGTCGCGCGTACAGCGTCGAACACGGGGCAATCACCTCCACGAACCGGAAGCCCCGCCGATTAATCGCCTCCTTGAACGACCGGGTCAGCCGCCGGGTGTGCAAGCTGGTCCACCGGGCTACGTACGTCGCCCCGCTGCTCGCCGCCAGAAACGGCAGGTTGAACGGCGGCTCGAAGTTCCCGTACGGCATGGTAGAAGTCCGCGCCGTCAGCGGCGTGGTGGGTGCGTTCTGCCCACCGGTCATTCCGTAGATGAAGTTGTTCACCAGCACCACCAGCAAGTCCATCCGCCGCCGCGCGGCGTGGATGAAGTGGTTGCCCCCGATACCCACCAGGTCGCCGTCGCCGGAAAACACCGTCACCAGCAGCTCCGGCCGCCCCATCTTCAACCCGGTGGCGAACGGAATCGCCCGCCCGTGCGTCGTGTGAAACGAGTCCGTACGCATGTAGCCCGCCACCCGGCCGGTACAGCCGATCCCCGACACGACTGACACTTTGTCCAGGTCGGTCTCAGTTTCCTCCAAGGCGCTGGCGAAGCACTTGACCACCGTGCCAATACCACACGTCGGGCACCAGATGTGCGGGATGCGATCCATCCGCAGATAGGGCGAGATCGGATGTTGAAGCTCATCAGCCGGTCCACCCGCCTTGGGTTCCGTGATGGTGCTCATTTCGCTGCCCCCACAATCGCTTCCACGATGGTCTCCGGATCATGCACGCTGCCCCCACCGTGGGGTACCAGTACCGCCGCCGCCCGATCCCCGGCGCAACGCTGCACCTCCAGAACCATCTGCCCGTAGTTAATCTCCGGAACCACAAATGCCTTGATCTGGTTCGCCAACTCGCTGATTCGCTTTTCAGGGAAAGGCCATGCAATGATCAGCCGCAGCATGCCCACCTTAATGCCCTGCTCGCGGGCCATATCGACCGCCGCCTGGGCCACCCGCGCCGTAATCCCGTAGGTCACCAGCACCACGTCCGCCCCTTCAACCCCCTCCTCCTCGTAGCGGACGATCTGGTCCACGTTGCCCCGAATCTTGTCCAGCAACCGGCGAACGCTCGATTCCTGGCACTCCACGCTCATGTCCGGGTAGCCCCGCTCATCGTGGGTCAGGCCCGTGGTGTGAAACCGGTGCCCATCGCCCGCCCGGGCGAACTCCGGTATCTGGCTACCGTTGACCACGTAGGGCAGAAACTCGCCCGGTGGCTTCCGGGTGAGTCTCCGGGGGACGATCTCGATCTCGTCCGCCGGGGGAATGACCACCTTCTCGGTCATGTGGCCCACGCACTCGTCCATCATCACCAGCACCGGAATGCGATACGTCTCCGCCAGATTGAAAGCGTCCACCGTCAGATCGAACGCCTCCTGCGGCGACTGTGGACACAGGGCGATCAACTCGTAGTCCCCGTGCGAGCCCCACCGGGCCTGCATCATGTCCGCCTGCCCCACCATGGTCGGCAGCCCCGTCGACGGGCCCCCACGCTGCACGTTCACCACCACGGTCGGCGTTTCCATCATCACCGCCAGACCGAGGTTCTCCATCATCAGGCTGAACCCCGGACCGCTCGTCACCGTCATGGTCTTCGTCCCGGTCCACGACGCCCCCACGACCGCCGCCATGCTCGCCAGCTCATCCTCCATCTGAATGAACGTGCCCCCCATCATCGGGAAGCGGCGCGACATGCGCTCGACCACCTCCGTCGATGGGGTGATCGGATAACCAGCCACGAATCGACAGCCCGCTGCCATCGCGCCTTCGCCGCAGGCAAAGTCTCCGTCCAGGTAGTGAGCGCCGGTCAGGACGCCCAAGGGGTCCGCTTTCACTTGCTGTCCTCCTTCGCAGACGCGTCCACGGAAACGGCTTCCGCAGCGCCAGGTGCCGCACCCTCGCCGTTACCGTCCGCCGACGTACTGAAAATCGCAAAGTCAGGGCAAATCATCTCGCACAGCTTGCAGTTGACGCACTCCTTATCCTCCACCAGCCGCGGCGGGTGATAGCCCTTGCGGTTGAACTCCTCGGACATGACCAGCACGTCCATCGGGCAGTATTCAACGCAGAACCCGCACCCCTTGCACCGTTCCACTATGATGTGAACCGCCCCGCGGGGAACCTTGACCTGATCCACGTCCAACGGCTTTCGCCAGTACTTCATCACGACTCCCCTGCGTCGAGCCCGCCCCGGCGGGTTTCATCCAGCCGGCTGAAGGGACATCCCCCGTGCAGATGGCCCACCGGGCAATTACTCTCGATGTACGCAGCACAGCGCAGACAGTATCCTCGCCCCGATGGCTCATGACTCAATAGAGAAACCGAAAAACGTTCCAGAAGAGCGGAGAACTGATCGATCTCCGCCGACTCGAAGCTGTCCAGCACGCGGTCTAGACGGGTCCGCTTCGCCGCCTCGTAGTCCTCAACCAGGCGACGACCCTCGGAACTTACCGACAACAAAGTCGCCCGGCGGTCACCCGTCGAGGGACGCCGCACCACCAAGCCCAGACGCTCCAGCTTGTCCACGTTCTTCGTAGCCGCCGGCGGACTCACCCCGAGGAAGTCCGCCATCTCCCCCACGTGATGGTGTCCATCACTGGCCATCAACTTGAGCAACTGTAGCTGAGAAAACGTGAGCGGGGATGGGCTGACTTCACGCAGCAGTTTCATTTCCAGAATCTCACGGACCGACGCCGCGAATATGTGGCTGCGGCGGACGAAACTGAACAATCTCCCCCCCATGCCGGCCCGGCCTCGAGCCGACGGATCCGTAATCGACTGACTTCTGTGTTGATCGCGGGGCATTTGTTTAACCCCAGCAGTATTTAACCAGTTTAGATGTAACCTACTCCAAGAAACCCGATTGGTCAAGTAAAAACGCCCCCAGCGCACCCTACAGTGCTACCGCAACCGCCTACACAACCTATTCCGCCATCACTGCGGGAGCACTCGTTTTGTCCTAAGACCTTTCTTGTGGTATACTTACTGTCAAGGAGCCAGAGGGGCGCACCGGTGGCTCGGCCACCACCAAATCAACGCGACAGGCCCCGACCAGCAGCCGGCCGCGGCGGCGCAGATGCTCCCGATACATTCTCATGCCGCGAGTAAGGGAGTGTGCATATGTCGATCAACGTCTACCCGAAGACTGTGGAACTGAAGGACGGGCGATCCATTATCCTCCGCCCCTTCGTCAGGAATGACGCCCAGGCACTGCATGCCTTCCTCAAAGCCATCCCCGAAGAAGACCGCCTGTTCCTGCGACATGATGTCCGCGACCCGGAGGTCGTCCAAAAATGGATGGAAGAGTTGGATTCCAACAATGTCATCCCCTTGCTTGCCGTGGACGATGATCAGGTCGTCGGCATCGGGAGGATCCACTTGCTCACCCACGGGTGGATGCAGCATGTGGGCCACATGCGCCTGATCACTGCCCGCACCCACCGCCACCAAGGTCTCGGCGGTCTCATCGCTCGCGAACTGGTGGCCCTAGCCGAATCACGCAATCTCGAGAAACTCCAATGCCACGTTATCGAGGACGACACCGCAGCCCTGCGCATGTGCCAGACCCTCGGGTTTGAGACCGCTGGCGTACTTCGAGGAATGGTCAAAGACCAGCGTGGGACCAAACGCAACCTTGCCATCCTGGTCAGCGATGTCGCCAACCTGGGTGAAGCCCTCGACGATTGGATCCAGGACTCCATGGTCCCTGCCTACCGCGTGCCCGGAGCGTGTGTGGGCTAACATAGGCAACCGCGCCAGACCTCAGTAGAGCCTGCCCCAGGACCCTGTGGCACGGGTTTCCAGCCGGTGTCTGACTGGTTCTGGGATAGATTCAAATGTCCGTCTACCCACCCCCCCCGTAAATACATTACCAAGTTAAGCATCTCTGCTGCGCTCTCGACGAGCTTGACAAGCTCCTGCCCACCCGAGTATGCTTCACGGATCAGATCGTTGGAGGGGCTCAGGAACAACCTGTCGAACACCCAACCGCAGGAGGTGATCCATGAAGCGCATCAACACCGGGTGGTACATTGTGTTAATGGCCTGCACTGGGCTGGCTCCGGTTCCGGCGCAGGCGGACGACATCGGTGCCTGCTGCATCCCCAACGACTGCGTCGAGGTAGCCGCGGAGGATTGCCGTTCCTGTCCCGAAGCCGAGTGGCTCTGTGCGGGTGACGCCAACGGCGACGGAATGGTGAATGGGTTGGACCTCATGCTGCTCTTATCCACGGGCATCTACCAATCGACCAGGTGTGAGTATGATTTCACCTGCGACGGCATCGTGGATAGAAAGGACGTCGACTATGTCAAGTCGCCGGCGCACTGGTTTACGTGTGCACCCCCGGAGTATTGTCCCGGCGGGTTCGCCGGCGTGGGCACAACCTGCGCCGCCACGGAATGCGCCGCATGTTGCCTGGGGCCTAACGACTGTGTAGTGACGACACAATCCTTGTGCGCCGCCACCAACGGCGTGTTCCTGGCCGAGCACGACGAGTGCCCGGTCCAGGTCATCGACGCGGAAATCCTCGAGCCGGGCGGCGACATCTTCGTCCATCGAAACGTGAAGGTCCTCGATTGCCCCGACGGTGGCAAACGCGCCCCGTGCGATCCCGGTACGCCCATCGACGCATGGATATCCCCCGCGTATTCAGCCATGTCCGTCAACTTCGGCACCGGCTACCCGCCGATCCCTGCCGACTTCTTCGAAACCGGTTCGGGGGCCTTCTTCGGTGATGTGCCGCTCGAGGGAGTCACCCTCGGGGCACCGTATGAGGAGTTCGGCGATGCGGATACGCTCATCCTCCGTAGCGGCGGCGATCCCTTCGACCGCTGCAGCCTGCCTCAACCTCCCGAGGCGGATCCAGTTGAAGTTGACATCGAGATCCTGGCCCTCAGCCTGCAGGGCACTGATCCCATCTTCGTCACCAACAGTGGCCTGTGGGACGTGACCGTTAGCCTCTCCGACGTGCATACCGATGGCATCCCGGGAAACGACCCGCCGATCGGCACGGTCAGCGCCACCAAGACGCACTGCAACGGCGGCACTTACACCTCGATCTTCAACGTCTACACTCGCTTCACCTTCACCAAGGTGGGCAATCCCGGCATGGTGCGCGTGCTGGATACCGGCCTGCTCGGCGCCCCCTGGACCTACGTCACCCTCGACCAGGCAACCCACCCACCCGACGTCGAGGATCCTGCCATACAGTGGGTCCACGACGTAGACCCGCGCATGGCGGTGGTCAACCCCATCTGCACCGAATTCAACGTCGGCATCACTGATAACGCCGCGGTTACCAGTTGCGACTGCAACACCAACCTGGTCCGCGACACCTGCGACATCGAGAGTGGAACCAGCGGCGACTGCAACGCAAACGGAATCCCCGACGAGTGCGACCCCGGTCCGGACTGCAACAGCAACGGAGTCCCCGACGAGTGCGACATCGCCGCTGGAACGTCCCTGGATATCAACGACGACGGAATCCCCGACGAATGTCTGGACCCGATCCCCACCGTAGCCGAGTGGGGCTTGATCGTCATGACTCTGCTGTTGCTCACCGCCGCCACGGTTGTTCTGCGCAACCACCAACGCTCCCGAGGACGTTCGATGGCATAACCCCGTCCCGGAAACCGCCACGGTCCGCT
Organism: bacterium; assembly: GCA_024231775.1. Classification (GTDB taxonomy): domain Bacteria; phylum Planctomycetota; class Phycisphaerae; order UBA1845; family UBA1845; genus JAAEQG01. The sequence continues at coordinate 20,186 of JAAEQG010001241.1, read as the reverse complement.
TCCTTGGAATCAGCGGGCGTCAGGTACTCGGCAGGGGTTAGGTCATGCGGGGTTGGGCGTCGGGGTGGAGGTGGCGTAGCTGGCCGTTGACGAAGGTGGCGACGACGCGACTGGTGACCTCTCTGCCTGCGTATGGGGTGTTGCGGGCCTTGGAGGCGAAGCGGTCGGGGTCGATTGTCCAGCGGGCTTGCGGGTCGATGATGGTGAGGTCGGCGGGCGCGCCGGTGGCGAGCGTCGGGGCGGGCAGGCCGAGTGCCTCGGCGGGGGCGCTGTTCATCAACCGGAGCAGAGTGGGCCAATCGGAACGCCCCGACGCGATCAGCACCTCGTAGGCCAGGGCGACCGCCGTCTCCAGACCGATGATCCCGAACGGAGCCCGGTCGAAACCGGTCGCCTTCTCCTCGGCGGTGTGCGGGGCGTGGTCGGTGACGATGCAGTCGATCGTCCCGTCCAGCAAGCCCTCCACGCACGCAGCCGCGTCGGCTGGCGAGCGCAGCGGCGGATTCATCTTGTAGTTAGGGTCCTTCCCCGATTCGAGCACGTCCCGATCGCAGAGGGTCAGGTGGTGCGGGCAGACTTCCGTGGTCACCGGCAGGCCCGCCGCCTTGGCTTGACGCACCAGCTCCACCGCTCGGGCGGTCGAAACGTGGGCAACGTGATAGCGCCCACCCTCCTGGCCAACGAGTTCGAGGTCTCGCTCGATCATGGCTTCCTCAGCCAGCGGATCCATGCCGCCCAACCCGAGGGTGTCCGCCACCGGACCGGCGTGCATCACCCCGCCCTGGGTGAGGCGGGCGTCCTGACAGTGCTGAATGAGCACCGAGTCGATTGCCCGCACCCGTCGTAAGGCTGCACGCATCACCTGGTCGTCCGCAATCCCGTCGCCGTCGTCGCTGAAGGCTAGCGCACCAGCACCGCGCAAAGCCTCGAAGTCGACCAGCTCTCCGCCCCGGCGTCCGAGCGTTACGGCTGCAATAGGCAGCACCCGGCAGGCGCCCACCTTCCGCGCCTCCGCCGAGACCCACTCGACATGCTCGGGGGCGTCGAGGGGCGGGGTCGTGTTGGGCATACAGGCTACGGAGGTGAATCCGCCGGCGACCGCCGCCGCCGTTCCCGTGGCGATGGTCTCCTTGTGGCTGCCACCGGGCTCGCGCAGATGAACGTGCAGGTCGATCAGCCCGGGGGCTACGATGAGACCGCGGGCGTCGAAGGTCTGCACCTCCGCGTCGGCGGGCGGGTCTGCAATTCGTCCCGCAGCGACGTATAGGTCGCCCACCCCGTCCAGATGCTGGACCGGGTCGATAAGGCGTCCACCTTGGATCGCCCAGGTATGAGCGTGCTTCTCCGGATTCACAGGCGAAAGCGTAGTCGGGGCTCCGCTGCCCGGCAACCGCGGAACGCGGGGGGGGGGCGTGCTCCGGCGGCGTCGTGCATTGCTCCGGCGATGCGGTAGGATACCGATCCTGGGGCGCGGAAGCCCCGCCGGATGGGCTAGATCAGGGGCGAAATCATGCGAATCTCCGACGTGGTTGAACGCTTTGGCGGTGTCTGTGACGGGGACGAGACCGTCGAGATCAGCGGGATCACCGGCGTGGAACTCGCCGGGGTCGGCGATACCACCTATGCGGTGGACGAGCCGGCTTTGACACAGGCGGAAGCTGCGGGGGCCACCTGCGTGATCGTGCCTCGTGATCTGCGCTCCTCGTCGGTCACCTTGCTGCGCTGCGACTCGCCGCAGCGGTATGCGGCGGAGCTGATGTCCTTCTTTAACCCCCCACCGGCAATGTCCCCGGGGGTCCACCCTTCGGCGATCATCGGCGAACGCACCCTAGTCAACGAGAGCGTCAGCATTGGGCCTGGCGTGGTGATTGGGGAGAACTGTCGTATCGATGCCGACGCTGTGCTGATGGCTTCGGTGGTCGTTCAGGACCATTGTGCCATTGGAGCCCAGACCGTCGTCCACCCCAACGTAACCGTATACGCCCGTACGCTAATCGGAGCCAGAGATATCATCCACGCCGGTGCGGTGCTCGGGGCCGATGGATTCGGTTACTTTCCCGACGAAGGCCGGCTGCACAAGTGGCCTCACATCGGGAACGTGGTCATCGAGGATGACGTCGAGATTGGGGCCAACGCATGTGTGGACCGGGCGAAGTTCGGTACCACACTGATCGAGCGCGGTGCCAAGATCGACAACCTGGTGCAGATCGCCCACAACTGCCGGATCGGTCGTGGGGCGATCCTGGCTGCTCAGACCGGGGTCTCCGGATCGGTGGTGATCGAAGAGGGGGTGATCTGCGGTGGGCAGGTCGGCATCTCCGATCATCGCGTCATCGGCCGCGGCGCTCGTCTGGGAGCCCAATCGGGAATCCTCGCCGACGTTCCTCCCGGCGAAGACATGTTTGGCCACCCGGCGCGACCGCTCCAGCCGGCCATGCAGGATGTGGCTTTCATCCGCTACCTCACCCAGAACCGCAGAGCGCTGCGCAGGCTGATCAAATCCGCAGACAAAGGGTAGGCCAGGTTCCACCCGTCGCCGAACCTGGAACGCGAAACTCGGAACCCGGAACTCAACGTATGAGGATCTCGCGCACAGCGTTTGCTGCGGTGGCCATCTGGTCGGTTACGTCTTCGTACGCCACCGCGCTGGTGGGGGGGAGTTCCATGTCAAGTTCGGTACGTAGCTCTGCCCGGACGGGGATATTTCGCGAATCGGTTTTCGCCAGCATCCGCTCCAGCTCCGCCGATACCAGGAAGTCCACCAGCTTGCGAGCCTGTTCCGGGTGGCGACACCCCGCGACCACCCCGACGGAGGTGGGGATCAGCAAGGTACCCCCATCGCCCATGTCGAGGTAGCGCAGCTCCAGCGCGGCGCCCCCGCGTTGGGCGACCCACACGTCGTCGGTGTCGGTCGCGCAGATGGCTGACCGACCGGCGATTACGTCGCGCAGCGCCGAGCTATTGCCCGCGGCGATGCGGGCGTCTCCATCGTGCAACCTAGTGAGGAACTCCCGCGACCGCTCGCCTCCCCATAAGGCGAACATCGCGGCTACATGACCATGCGTAGTTCCGAACAAAGGGTTGGCGAACGACAGGCGCCCCGCGTGTTGCGGTTCAGCCAGCATCTCCCAATGGGTGGGAAGCGAATCAGGCGGCGTCTTCTGCGGATCGAACGCCAGCACCCGTCCCCGGAGACCCACTGCCGTCCAACGCCCCTGAGGGTCTCGATAACGCGACGGAATGTCCGCCGCCGTCGGTGGCGGGTATGGCTCCAGCAAGCCGTCCCGGGCCAACAGGATGGTGTTGAACAGCTCGCTGGACCAGAAAACGTCTGCTCGGGGGGCGGAGGCTTCCGCCCGAATCCGCTTGATAAGCCCCGTGGTCTTGCCCGCTTCCGCGTCGGTCAGCGGTTGGACCTTTATTCCGGTCTCCTGCGCAAAATGTTCGACGATCTGACGGGCGAAGGCTTCGTCCACGCTGGTGTACAATACCACCGGGTCCGGTTCGTCAGCACACCCCGCCGCGGCGCACAGGCCCGCCGCAAGCCCGAGCAGTATCCTGGTCGTTGGGTGGTTCGTGCGGAGTATGCTCATGTCAGCCTCCCCTGCATCAGGTTGTCGGATCAGACTCACGGATGGACTCACTCTCGGGCCAATGTTACCGTATGGTATTGTTCGGAGCACGGAAGACCTTACCCAGATTCCCCGGCGAGGTTCAAAGCGAACCCCGGGCTGAGAAGGCCGGTGAGAGCATGATGAGAATCGCGACGCGCGGAAGTGAGCTGGCCTTATGGCAGGCCAACTGGGTCCAACATGCGCTGCGGAGCGCTCAGGGGGTGGAGGCGGATCTGGTCATCCTCAAGACGGAGGGCGACCGCGTGCTCGACCGGTCGATGGCGTCGATGGAGGGCAAGGGCTTTTTCACCAAGGAAATCGAGGACGCTCTGCTCGACGATCGGGCGGACGTCGCCGTACACAGCTACAAGGATCTGCCCACCGAGCCCGTTCCGGGTCTGGTGGTGGCTGCCGTTCCGCCGCGTGCTCCGGTAAACGACCTGCTGCTGATCCACCGCGACCGCGCGGACCACTCCCAGCAACCGTGGCCGCTAGCTAAGGGCGCCCGCATCGGTACCAGTGCCACCCGGCGGATCGCCCAGTTACGGGCCCAACGCGGTGACCTGGAGGTGGTCGAGATTCGCGGGAACGTACCCACCCGTCTGCGCAAGGCGCGCGATGGAACTTGTGACGCGGTGATTCTGGCCCAAGCCGGCCTGGAACGGTTGGGGTTGGATCTGTCCGATCTTCTCGTGGTGGATCTGCTGGCAACCGGTTTTCTGCCCGCTCCAGCCCAAGGAGCCCTGGCGATCCAATGTCGCACGAAGGATGCCGAAACCCTGGAGTTGCTGCAGGTACTGCACGATCCTGACACCGCCACTTGTGTGGACACCGAGCGAATCCTGCTGGGGCTGTTCGAGGGTGGATGTTCGCTGCCGTTGGGCTGCATTGCCCTCACCGCGGAGGGGCGAATCCAAATGCGCGCGGCGTGGCTGAAGGCGGAGGGCGACCTGCGCACCTGCACCGTCGCCGGCGACAGTCCCGAGACCGTAGCCCGTGAGGCTTACCGGCGATTGAATCACCCATGAGCCCAGGCAGCGGACGGATTGCCGTTTTGCGCGAGCCCGAGCGGGCGGAATCTCTCCGTGCAGCTTTGGCTGAAGCGGGGTTCGATGTGATCGTCCACCCGGTTACGCGCGTGGAGTTGCTGGGTCCTGCGGAGGGAGACGACTGGGAAACTTGGGCAGAGGCTGCGGATTGGGTGGTTTTCACCAGCCTCAACGGGGTGGCTGGTTTCTCCGCCGGCGTTGGTGGTGACGCCCGCCTGGCGGAGTTGCTCCGCCGTCCGCTTGTGGCGGTCCTCGGGGCGATGTCCGCCCGCAAGCTCGATTCGATCGGAGTAACGTCGGATGTGCGCGAGGAGCGGGGGACATCCGTAGAATTAGCGGCGGCCATGGTTGTTGCGGTGGCTTCGTCTTCGACAGTGCTCTATCCGTGTGCAGCCCAGACCATGCCCACCCTGCCCCGGGTGCTGCGCGAGGCTGGGCACCGCCTGCGGCAGGTCGTCTGCTACGACACCCAGCCGCTCGCCCCTGCCGAGCGCCAACCGCTGGACTGGGGCAGTCTGGCCGGTGCGGTGGTGGCTGCCCCCAGTGCGGTCCGGGCGCTGGAGGATGAACCGGGACTACCGGCGGGGTTTGGGTTCTTCGCGATTGGACCGACGACCGCGGCGGCGCTGCGGGCGGCGGGGCTAAAGGTGCTCGGTGTGGCGGAATCGCCCACGGCGCCTGCCATCGTGAGGATGGTTTGCGCTACAGTTTGACAGTTGAGATTGATATACCATGAGCGAATCACTCTTCATCCGTGCGTGTCGCAAGGAACCCATCGAACGGACGCCTTTGTGGATGATGCGGCAGGCGGGACGTTACCTGCCCGAGTACCGCGCCGTGCGGGCGAAGTCGGACTTCCTCACCATGTGTCGCACGCCGGAGCTGGCTGCGGAGGTTACCCTCCAGCCGATCCGCCGGTTCGGTTTCGATGCCGCGGTGATCTTCAGCGACATAATGATCCCGCTCGAACCGCTGGGATTCGGCGTCTCCTTCGGCGAGAGAGGCCCATCGATCGCCCATCCGCTGCGCCAGGCGAGCGACGTACCGACGGGCATTCCGGACGGCTTTGAGGAGCAGGTCGCCTTTGTCTACCGTTCGATAGAACTGGTGCGTCAGGAGTTGCCTGAGGATGTCCCCGTGCTGGGTTTTGCGGGGGCTCCGTTCACCCTCGCCAGCTATCTGATTGAAGGCGGCGGTTCAAAATCGTACGCCGAGACCAAGACGTTTTTCTATCATCAACCGGAGGCAGCCCATCGGCTTCTGGGATTGCTGGCGGATGCGGTCGGCAGACACCTGGTTGCGCAGGTGAACGCGGGAGCGGGTGCGGTGCAGCTCTTCGACAGTTGGGCCGGCGTGCTGAGCGAGCAGGAATACCGAGTCTGGGCGCTCCCGTACGTGCAGCGGGCCATGCGTGTAGTGGCGGACGCACAGGTCCCGCGGATTCTGTTCACCCTCAACGCCGCTCATCTCTACTCCGCCCTGGCGGAGGTAGAGGCGGAGGCTCTGGGCATCGACTGGCGCACGCCCATGGGACAGGCGTTCGATCTACTTGGCGACCGTTTCGCGCTCCAGGGCAACCTGGACCCCACGGTTCTGCTGGGCACCCCGGATCAGGTGTCCGCAGAAGTCCGCCGGGTGCTCAGTGGCGTGGGGGGGCGGAGGGGACATATAATGAACTTGGGCCACGGTGTGCTGCCGCCGACGCCAATCGCCAATGTGGAGACGCTGGTGCGGGCGGTGGCTGATTTCAAGGGGGAAGGTTGATGGACAAGCGGGAGCCGAACACCCTCGCGGACATCTCCGACGACGAGATCCGTGCATTGGTGGAGCGCTACAACACCCGCGGTCCGCGCTACACGTCATACCCCACAGCCCCCCAGTGGACCAAGGACGTAAACGGTGAGAGCTATCGCCAGGTTCTGCGGGCCTGCGCGGACCCGGCGCCGATCGCCCTCTACGTACATATTCCGTTCTGCCGGCAGCTTTGTCTGTACTGTGCCTGCAACACGCGCGTCACCGGCAAGCAGGAGCTGATCTCTCGCTACCTCGACGCCTTGAAGCGTGAAATCACCACGGTGGCGAACCTCTTCGGAGACCGTCCGCGCCTGGCCCAGATACACTTCGGCGGAGGGACGCCGACCTTCCTGAGCCCGGAACAGTTGGAGGGCGTGATCGAGCATCTCGACGCCCACTTCGACAGGATCCCCGGGGCGGAACGCTCGCTCGAGGTGGACCCGCGGGTCACCACGCTCGAACACCTGGAGATGTTGCACCGCCAGGGCTTCCAGCGCGTCTCCGCGGGAGTGCAGGACCTCGACGAAACCGTTCAGCAAGCGGTGAAGCGTGAATTCAGCGCCCAGCAGTTGCGCGACTTTGTCGCCCAGGCCCGTGGGGTTGGTTTCGAGGGCGTCAACGTCGATCTGATCTACGGGCTGCCGCACCAGACCCCCGAGACCTGGGCGCGCACCCTGGACACGCTGTGCGCGATCCGCCCGGACCGGCTGGCGGTCTTCGGGTACGCCCACGTCCCCTGGATGAAACGGCACCAGAAGTCCCTGGAGAAGTCCGGGCTGCCGACCCCTCCGGAACGGTTGGCTTTGGCCATCCAGGCGCGTCGGGCCTTCGTCGAGGCGGGTTACCTGGCCATCGGGCTCGATCATTTCGCGGTCGAGGGTGATGAGTTGGCCGTGGCGTTTCGCGAGGGCACCGTGCATCGCAACTTCATGGGCTACTCCGTCCAGCACGTCGATTCGATGGTGGCGTTCGGGGCCTCCGCCATCGGCGACTTCCCCGCAGCCTACGTCCACAATCAAAACGACGTCGACGAGTACATCGAGCTGATCGAGAACCAGGGGCTGGCGGTGACCCGCGGTCACGTGATGTCCGCGGAAGACCGCATGCGGCGGCGGATAATCATCCGCCTGATGGGAAACTTCTCGATCATCCCCAGTAAGGTCGAGGGTGAGTTCGGGATCGACTTCGCGGAGCACTTCGCCGCCGAGATCGCCCACCTGGACCGGCTCGTCGAAGACGGCGTGCTGCGCCGCGACGAACTGGGGTGGCATGCGACCCTGGCGGGAACGTTCGTCATCCGCAACGTAGCCATGCTCTTCGACCGCTACCTCGAATCCGACCATTCCACCGCCAGCCGATACTCCAAGACGATATGAGCGACGCGCACACCATACGCCGGATCCTGCTCATCAACATGGGCGGACCGCAGAGCCTCTCGGAGGTCAAACCCTACCTTCGGCGGCTCTTCTCCGATTCCTACGTCATCTCGGGGGGGGCGTTGAAGCGTTGGATACTCAGCCGCGTCATCGCCCGGGCAGCGGCACCGGGATCGCGGGCCCGCTACGCGCTCATCGGCGGTAAATCGAGCGCGGTCGAAGATGCGGAGACGCTGGCCCGCCAGTTGAGCGCAGATCTGGCGACTCGGGGCGTTACCGCCGAGTGCGCGGTGGGAATGCGCTACAGCACGCCCAGCATAGCGGAGGGACTGACGAAGCTGGCGAGCGATGGTGGAACCGCGATCACTCCGGTCTACCTGTTCCCGCACGAAACTTCCGCGATGACCGGATCCTGCGCCGCCGCGCTGGAGCAAGCCGCCGCAAGACTGGGAGTGCAAGCCACCACGGGAGTGCGCCATCTGGGCGCTTCCGACGTATATGCCCGAGGCTGGAGCGCGGCGGTGACTTCTGCCGTCAACGTTCCGGATGAAACCTTCGTGCTGTATTCCTGCCACTCGCTTCCTCTGAAGATCGTCGAGGGCGGAGGTTCGTATGTGGCGGAAGCTGAACAAAGCGTTCAGAACATTCAATCGCGATTGGAAGAATTGAAAGTTCTGAAAGGATTGGCCGGCGGATTGGCCTATCAGAGCCAGGAAGGTGACGACTGGCTTGGCCCGACGATCGAGGAGAAAACCGCCGAAGCCCACGCCGCGGGCTATCGCGAGCTGATCGTCGTGCCGCTCAGCTTTGTGGGGGAGAATACCGAGACGCAAGTTGATCTCGACCGCGACCTGCGTGATGCTGCGTTGGCTATGGGATTCCGGCGAGTCGAGCGTCTGGCCACCCCTGACCGGCTGGGGTTCCTGAGCGCGATGGTTGGCGAAGGATTATGCAAGGAGTGGGGCATTGAGTGGTGAGAGAACCGGGGTTCGGGTTGCGGTGGTGGGCGGAGGTCTTGCTGGATTGGCGGCGGGGTTTCGCCTTCGCGAGGAGCTGCGCGCCGCAGGACAAGCTCACGAGCTGATTATCTACGAACAGGCGGAGCGCTGTGGTGGAGCCACCCGCACCGAACGGATTGACGGTTTCTCGCTCGATCGCGGTCCGAACGGCTGGTTGTCCAGCGAGCCGCTCACGGCGCGCCTGATCGGTGAACTGGGCATCACCGACAGGCTGGTGCGCTCGGACGACTCAGCCGCCCGCCGGTTCATCTACACTCGCGGCAAGCTCTACGAGTTGCCGACCTCTCCCGGTAAGTTCTTGCTCAACGGGCTGTTGCGTCCGTGGGAGAAGGTCCGCGTGCTCGGCGAGTTGGCTACGCCGCGGCGCAAAGATGACGCTGACGAGAGCATCTATGATTTCGGTTGTCGCCGGTTGGGACGCGGCTTTGCCGAGACCATGCTGGACCCGATGGTGTCGGGGATCTTCGCGGGTGACGTGCGGAGTCTGTCGTTGCCGGCCACCTTTCCGAAGATGCGTTCGATGGAGTTGGAATCCGGTGGTTTGTTCAAGGCTCTCATCAAGAAAGCCAGGGCGAAGAAGCGCGCCGGCGGCAAGGAAGACGATGGTGGGCCAGCGGGTCCGTCCGGGGTATTGACCACTCTGCAAGGAGGCGTGGGCACGCTACCGGACACCTTGGCTGGCGCACTGGCTGAGCATACCCAGACTGCCCGCCCAGTGAGCGGGCTGACCCGTGAGGGTGGGGGTTTCGATTTGTGGTTCGACGGGGCCAAGGAGCGGTTTGATGCGGTGGTACTGGCGCCGCCCGCCGATCAGGCTGCTGCCATCGTCGGGGATTTTGCCCCGGAAGCTTCCGCGGCGCTGGCGGGCATCGAGTTCGCTGACGTGGCGGTGGTGTGCCACGCATATACCCCTGACGCGCTGACCGCGCGGATCAACGGCTTCGGCCACCTGATTCCGCGCCGCGACGGGATTCGGGCGCTGGGTTGCTTGTGGACCAGTTGCATCTTTCCGGAGCAGGTTCCCGGCGGCGAATTGCTGCTGCGGACAATATTGGGCGGGGCCCACGATCCGGAGGTGTTGAAGATGTCGGATGAAGAGCTGCTTGCCACCGTACTGGAGAGCACGGCGGCGACACTGGGAATCCGCCGCCCGCCGGTGCAGACCTGGGTTTTCCGCCATCCGCACGGGATTGCCCAATACAACCTCGGGCATCGCGAGCGCGTCGCCGCGCTGGACCGGTTGTGTGCGGATGTTCCCGGACTCGCGTTCGTGGGCGCGTCGTATCGTGGGGTTTCCCTGAACCGCTGTGTTCGTGATGCTTACTGCATCGCTCCGGGGGTGCTGCGGGGTTTCGGTATCGACGTTGCGGACATCCCCGACGGGGCGGCGGAACCGAGTGGAAGTTGACGCAGGTCTGAGGAGTGGATGGCTCGATGCAAGATGAATCGACTACCCGGCGGGTCTTCCTCAAACGGGCGTGCGCGGGTGCAGCCGGCCTGAGCTATCTGGCGACTTCGCAGGGCATTGCGGCGGGAGTGCTTGACGGAACAGAGACGCCGACCACCCAGCAGCAGAACCGGGATCTGGCAGAGTTGAACACCTTGCTGCGCGCCCCTGTAGCGTTCTTTCGCCCCACCGTCCGGGGCGCCACCCTGCATTGGGTGCCCAACCAGCCGGTGGAGGCGCGGGTGTGGGCCGGCTCTGCGCCCAGCCAACTCGAACTCGTCCGTGAGTTCACGTCCGATCAGCCATCCGCCGTCCTGCTTGACGGGTTCAAACCCGATGCGGAGGTGTTCGCGCAATGCGCATTCCGGCGCAAGGGTGAGCGTCATTGGTTGAGCCAGCCAGTGCGCCGCTTCCATACTGCGCGACCGTCCGGTCGGTCCTTCAGCGTCGCGTTGATTGCCGATTCTCACCAGTATGGCATCAACGAACGAAAGGACACATCAACCGTGATAGCGAACCTCCAGCACACTATGGAACTCGTGCTGAAGGATCGCCCGGACTTCGTGGTCTTTCTCGGCGACGAAGCCGGCGTCAAGGCGGGCCCGACCCGGCGTAGCAGCATGAGCGCGCAAGGTGCTCAGACTTGCTGGGCGAGTTGGCGAAAGCGTTTCGCGGCACTGACTGCAGAAGTCCCGAGCTACATGGTGCTCGGTAACCACGAGGGTGAAGCTGGTTTTCATCAATGTTGGTCCAGTGAACACTCAGCGGGCTACTACCAACGCTGGGGCACCATTGCGCGCAAGCGCTGGTACCTGAACCCGCTCCCGGGCACCTATCGCGAGGGTGGAGAGGACGACGGCTGGCAAGGCGAACCGGACGACCCCGCCACCGGTGGTGCCGACGCGGGCAACTGTTCTCCGCTGCAGAACTACTATGCGTGGACCTGGGGGGATGCCCTGTTCATCGTGCTCGACGTGCATCGCTACACCCGAGTCGGGAGCACTCCACCAGAGCGACCCGAGCACTGGACGCTGGGCGAGGCGCAGATGAAATGGCTGGAGAAGGTGTTGACGAAGAGCCAAGCTCGCTGGAAGTTCGTCGTAGCCCACCATGTGGTCGGGGGTTATACCTTTGGCATACACGGCGATCCAGATCAGCACATGTACTCCTACGGACGAGGTGGCGCGCGCTATGCCCGCGTGGGCGAACAGACCAAGATCACCGAACTTATGAAGAAGACCGGGGCGCAGTGCTTCCTATATGGACACGACCACGTGTTCGCCGACCAACAGGCCGAGGGGATTCACTTTGTGTGCTGTGGGCGCCCGAGCTGGACCAACAGTGGATGGTGGAGCTCGCCCGGTTGGCGTGAGGCCTACGGTGACGTGGACGCGCGCAACCCACACGACTTCTACGCCGCGGTGGGCTACACCCGGCTGGTCGTCTCTCCCCGGGAGGTGTGCGTGCAATACGTCCGCAGTGGAACCGATTCGCATGGCTTCGAAAACGTTACTCAAGCGGTAGGCGAAGTTGTCTATGAGACTACCCTGAGTTGAGCATGCCGATGACCGATGTCGAACCGATGCCGCCAAACGGCAAACGTCGCCGGAATCCTGGGGTGGTGTTCGTCGTGCTGGTTGCGGCGATGTCCGGGCTCTACTTATGGACCAGTCGCCCGGTGGAGGTCCCGAGCGGCTGGTTGACCGACTTGGATGAAGCGCTGCGTCTGGCCGCCGATTCCGAGAGACACGTATTCGTGAACTTCTCGGCCGACTGGTGCCCGCCCTGCCGGGAGATGAAGCGCAACGTGTTCTCCGACGCGCGGGTCCGCGAAGCCCTGGCGGGTTTCGTCAGCGTACACATCGACACCGATGTCCAAGCCCAGGTGGCGAGGCGTTTTGGTGTGGCGGGTCTGCCCACGATGATGGTTATGGACGCCGACCGTCGGATTATCACTCGCTTCGATGGCGCCCTGACCGTCGAGGGTTTTCTCCAGTTCCTCAAGAGCGTCGGCTGAGGACGTCAAGCCCCGTTCAACCGTGGGACGGCGGCGATTCCACGGGAGTCCGCGGGTCACGGACATCGAAGAGATGGGCCCGCCGGGCTTTATTCTCTTGCGCGAAGACGGTACATTGACCGCTGGCGTGGAGACTGCGGAATCGTGCATTATCACAAGCGGAGGGTGACGATGGCCAAGGAGTGGATCATCCCTCCGCCATGGGGCCATTGTTCTGAGGCTGCCCAGCGCTGGGGCGTCGCCCCGCTGATCGCCCAGCTTCTCTACAACCGCGGCCTGACTCTGGGCGACGATCCGCGAACGTTCATCGATCCACCGCTCAAAGCACTTATTCCGCCCGAGAGGTTAGGCGGTGCGCCGGAGGCAGCCCAGCGCATCGCCGCGGCGGTGCGGGATGGCCGGCAGATTCTGATCTACGGCGACTACGACGTGGATGGGATCACCGCCATCGCCATCCTCTGGCAGCTTCTCAAGCTGGCGGGGTCCCCCGCCCGATTCTATGTCCCTCACCGTACCGACGAAGGCTACGGTCTTAACGAGGACGCCATTCGTTCCATTGCCTCTGAAGGAACGGATGTCGTCGTGACTGTGGATTGCGGCGTCACCGCATGCGGAGTCGCTCAACTGGCTGGTGAGCTGGGACTGGAGCTGATCATCACGGACCATCACGCTCCCGGGCCCGAGTTACCCCGTGCCGCCGCCGTGGTGCATCCGACGATCGGGGGCGACAATCCCAATCCTGATCTTTGCGGCGCGGGAGTAGCGTTCAAGTTGGCTTGGGCGGTGGCCCAGGTGCTGTCGGGCGGCGAGCGGGTTACGCCGGAATACCGCCAGTTCCTGATGCAGACCGCGCTTCCGCTGGCGGCGCTGGGTACGGTGGCGGACATTGTGTCGTTGGTGGGGGAGAATCGAATCATCGTGCGGCATGGTTTGGCAGCGTTGCCCACGGCGCCGCTTCCGGGCGTGCAAGCGCTGATCGAGTCTGCGGGCCTGGCTCGTTCGAGCATCGATGGGTACGACGTGGGCTTCAAACTGGCTCCGCGGTTGAACGCCGCCGGGCGAATGGGACATGCCCGACTGGCGGTCGAACTGTTCACTCGGGCGGATGAGAACCGCGCCCGAGAGATCGCCCTCTACCTGGAAGACCACAACCGCGCCCGCCAGGCTACGGAGCGCAAGACCACGCGCGCAGCCCTCAAGATGATCGAGCAGGCCGGTCTGGATGGCGACGCCAACCGCGCCGTCGTTGTGGCGGGGGAAGGCTGGCATGCGGGCGTCATCGGGCTGGTGGCGTCTCGAATCGTGGATCGGTTGCACCGACCGGCAGTGGTGATTGCCCTGGACAACGGTCAGGGGCAGGGCTCCGGACGCAGTATCGAGCGCTTAAACCTGCACGACGCACTGCGGGCCTGCCGAGAACACCTTGCTGAGTTTGGCGGGCACGCGATGGCTGCTGGGTTGAAGATCCTCCCGGATAAGGTGGATGCGTTCACCGAGGCGTTCATCGCTCATGCGAACCAGACGCTCAGCGCCGCGGACCTGGCGCCCAAGCTGCGCCTCGACGCCGAGGTCGCGCTCTCCACGCTCGACCTGGAAACCGCGGGGACCATCACTCGGTTGGGTCCATTCGGCCCGGGGAATCCCCGGCCGCTGCTGGCGACGGACTGGATCGAGCTGGCGGCGGAACCGCGCTGCGTCGGCAAGTCCGGCGACCATCTGCAAGCCACATTCACCCAGGGCGGCGTGGTGGTCAAAGCCATCGCGTTCGGCCAGGCGAATGAGCTGGACTCGCTCAAGGAGCATCGCCGTTGCCGCGTGGCGTTCGAGCCGATCATCAACGACTTCAACGGGCGCCGAACGGTGGAGATGCAAGTCGTCAACTTCAAGTTCCCCGAGTAGGCGTGGAGAACCTCGGCTCATACCAGATCCAGTTCAATTGTGCCGATTGCCCGATTCCCGATCATCTTGGTGCTCGCGTTCGAGTAGCCGCGCGGACTGAAGTCCGCGGCTCGTTGATCGGCACAGTCGTCCAGAACCTGGTATCAGTTGTTGCCGTGCTCGCAGCCGAGCGGGCGCTGCCGCGGGGTCTTGTTCACCCCAGATCGTCCAGGTAGCGCTCGGCTTGGGGTAGGACTTGGGCGAGGACCTCCGGGATCGGCCCCTCTAGGATTGCTCCGGCAGCGGCGTCGTGGCCGCCTCCGCCGAATGACTTGGCTAGGGCTAGCACCGAGACGCCCGCGTCTCCCCGGAAGTTGATCCGCGTCTTACCGCGCACCCCCTCGGTGAGGAGCAGCGCCAGGCGAGTCCCGAGCAGCGAACGCGGGATGGATACCTGGTCATCGATGTCCGCCGCGGCACATCCGGCGTCGGTGATTTCGCGATAGTCCGCCGTGCTGTAGGCGATCCGCTCGTCGGGGGTGAGTCGGGTGTTGGCGTAGATGATGCGTAGCAGTCTGAACTCGCTCAGCCGCTGACTACGACATAGGCGTTCGCCCAGTTCGGTCACCCGGGCTCCTCGCTCCACCAGTTGGGCAGCGGCAGCCAGGGCAGAGCCGGACGTGTTCGGCAGTGAGAAACCCGCCGTATCGGTGTGGATGCCCGCATAGAGCAGAGAAGCGGACAGCTCGTCAACCGGGCGAGCCCACACCTCAAGCAGATGAAAGACCAGCTCGCACGAACTGCTGGCGTCGCCCACCACCCAGTTGATGTCTCCGAACCGGGTGTTGGACGCATGGTGATCGATGTTCACAATGCGGCGCCCCGCGTTCCACTCCTCAGGGAGTCCCCCGGGCAGATTGCAGCGCGGCTTCTTGGCGGTATCCACGACGACAAACCCGTCAGCCTGGGCGAATTCCTCGACGCCGGCGATGCGCGGTTCGGCCCACTCGTGCAGGAAGGCCAGCCTCTGAGACAAGGACGCCTCCGGCAGGGCGACTGATGCAGTTGCACCGGTCGAGCCGAACCCCCGAGCCACCGCAAACATAGCCCCCAAAGCATCGGCATCCGGGGGGACATGGGCGATGATGACGGGGCGTTCCCATGACTCGATTGAGCGGATTAGCTCCTCGGGGAGCGTCTCGGTTGCTGGAGTGTGATTAGCAGTCTGGGTCAACAGTGTGTCCCCCCGTATGAATTCGGTCGCACCGCGATTGTAAGGGCGTCGATAAAGGATCCACGACAGTAAGTAAGGGAGCTGACGAAGACGAGCCCTGTGTCATCGAGCGCTCGGGTGCAGAACCTCCGAAAAGGGTGTATGGAAGGGCTCGACGACCCTGACGTTTCGAACGGCCAGCATGCTCACCCTTCGGGATGAGCATGGCACCCAGCGAACTTATAGGCAAAGCCAAGGGCTGAAGCCTGCCGCTCTTTGCTCTCGAATCGGCGATCTATCAGCCGGAACTCACGTTACTCCAACCCCTAGCTACTAGGGCACCGCGTGCATGTCCGGCGTACCGGTCACCGGTGGATTCTCCTCGGCAGAAGACGCAGGTTCCTGGACTGGTTGTGTTGGCCCGGCTGTGGGCTCGGCCGCAGCCACCTCTGTAGCCTTGGGGGCCTTGGGTGGTTTCGGAGGCTTAGGCGGCTTGGCCAATTTAACCGGAGCCAGCACCATGGTCAGGCGTCGCCCCTCAAGCCGCGGCGCTCGCTCGACCTTCACCTGCTCGCCCAGCTCTTCGACGATCCCCTTGAAAATGGCCAGCCCCACCTCCTGATGGGCCCGCTCGCGCCCGCGGAAGAGCATGGTGAACTGCACCTTGCTGCCTTCGTCCAGGAAGCGGACTGCACGGTTCATCTTGATGTCCCGGTCGTGCGTGTCCGTCTTGGGGCGCATACGCACTTCCTTGAGCACGGCGATGTGCGAGGTGCGCTGCTTCTGTTTCTTCTTCTGGTCGTACTTGAACTTGCCGTAGTCCATGATCCGGCAGACTGGCGGTCGCTCGGTTGGCGAGATTTCCACCAAGTCCATACCCAGGTCACGAGCCATGGATCGGGCTTCGTCGGTGGGCAGAACGCCCCTTTGCTCGCCCTCGTGATCGATCAGGCGGATCGGAGAAATGCGAACCTGTTCATTCATGCGAAGTTGGCCAGCGATCGGACATCACCTCACTTTCGATCGGGTCACCACTACACCCAGCCGACTCTTCCCGGCGGACCCCTTTCCACCGGTAGCGGCTACTATTCTCTCTGCTCACAATGTCCCTTGGTATCGATCTCCGTCCGACAACCTTCCAGGAAATCGCTCAAGGGGTACGTTCCGATGTTCTTACCATCGCGGTCGTTGACGTTTACCGTCTGGTCCTGGGCTTCCTGCTCCCCGACTACCAGGATGTACGGTACGCGCTGGCTGCGGAACCGATGCTTCTTCGGGCCGATCTTGTCCGCGGTATCGTCCAGGACGGCGCGCAAACCGAAGTTCAGACAGCCCGCACTCACCTTACTCGCGTAGGCGGCGCTCTTGGCGCTGATCGACGCCACGCCGACCTGCACCGGCGCCAACCACAGCGGGAACGCCCCGGCAAAGTGCTCGATCAAGATGCCCACGAACCGTTCCAGGCTGCCAAACGGTGCCCGGTGGATCATGATGGGGCGATGAAGCTGATTGTCCGGTCCGACGTAGGTAAGGTCAAACCGTTCGGGAAGGGTGTAGTCCACCTGTACGGTACCGAGTTGCCACTGGCGCCCTATACAATCGCGGACGATGAAGTCGATCTTCGGCCCGTAGAAAGCCGCCTCGCCCGGCTCTTCAGTATGCTCCAGGCCCATCGAACGGACCACGTCGCGTAGATTGCGTTCCGCGAGATCCCACTGTTCCCGCTCGCCGACCCACTTATCGGACGTGTCGTCGCGCAAGCCCACACGTACGCGGTAGTCAGTGAAGTCCAGGGCGGACAGCACGAGTTGCGTCAACTCGACGGTGACCCGCAGCTCAGCCTCCAACTGGTCCGGCGTGCAGAACAGATGGGCGTCGTCCTGGGTAAACCCTCGCACGCGCACCATTCCGCCCAGTTCGCCACTCTG
Organism: bacterium; assembly: GCA_024231775.1. Taxonomy (GTDB): domain Bacteria; phylum Planctomycetota; class Phycisphaerae; order UBA1845; family UBA1845; genus JAAEQG01. The sequence continues at coordinate 2,851 of JAAEQG010001241.1, read as the reverse complement.
CTCGTGTCGGTGAACCGTGCCGAACTCCGCCAGCCTCAGGGGCAAATCGCGATAGCTGCGCGGTTGCGATTTGTAGATATGAATATGATGCGGGCAGTTCATCGGCCGCAACAGGTAGCCGTCTTCCGACTTCAGCTCCCGATGCAGCACCTCGACCATCTGCTCGGCCGGCGTGTCTGGGCCCAGCCCCTCGATCGCCCCCCACACCCCGGCGACCGCATCGGCCAACTGGTACACCGGTCGCATCGCCTCCGCCTGACGTTCACCGGTGTGCTTCGCAGCCCGCTGGGTCAGGTGCAACAAGCTGAGCAGCGTGCGCCCGCGATCGCTCTCGTGCATCGGCGGGAACTGGGAATCTTCGTAGTATGGATAGTGCCCGCTAGTGCGATACAGATCCAGACGGCCGATGCTTGGCGTGTAGACCGGTTTGTATCCCCGAATGACCAGCTCGGCGCGCATGAAGTTCTCGAGCAGCATCCGCACCAGTGCCCCTCGGGGATGCCACAGCACCAGCCCGCTGCCGACCTCCGGCGAGATGCTGAACAGGTCCAACTCGCGCCCCAGCAGGCGGTGGTCGCGTTTCCTGGCTTCTGCCAACTGTTGCAGATGGACTCTCAGCGACTTCTTCTGGAAGAAAGCCGTACCGTAGAGGCGCTGGAGCGGTTGATCGTTGACATCCCCACGGTAGTGCGACCGGCTTACCTGGCTTATTTTGAACGCCCCGATCCGCCCAGTGCTGGGGAGGTGCGGCCCGCGACAGAGATCCTCGAAGTCAGTCCCGGGGGTATCCCCGGTGACGTAGAAGGTCAGCGTATCGCCGTCGGCCCGTTCGGCGTTGTCCAGCTTGTAGCGATTGCCCTCGCCGTGGAGCTTCTCCACGGCTGCTTGGCGCGGCTTGTCCTGTCGGCGGAAGGGGCGATTCGCCTTGACGATCTGCTGCATCTGGGCTTCGATCGCCTCGAAATCGTCGCTGCTGAGCGGTCGCTCGAGATCGATGTCGTAGTAGAAACCGTCCTCCAGCGGTGGCCCGTAGACGAGCTTCGTTCCCGGAAACAGGTTGCATACCGCCTCAGCCATAACGTGGGCGGCGCTGTGGCGGAGCACGAGCAGACTGTCCGGATCATCATCCTTCGCCGTCAGAATGCGCAGCTCACAATCGCCCGGGAGCGCCCGACCCAAATCGTAGGTCTCGGTGGCTCCATCGACCGTGGCCACCGCAGCCACCGCTGCTTTGGCCAAGCCGGGTCCAATCTGCCCTGCCACCTCGGCTGAGGTAGCCCCGTCGGCTATGTCCAACACTTTGCCGTCTGGAAGTGAAACTTTCAGGGGACCAAACTCCTGCTCCGACCGAATTCGCGCCTGGAAACCCCCCGGCGCAAAACAATAAGCGACCTTGCCCTACGGACACATCCGAAGCTCACCTCGCAGGCATCACACCTGTTCGCCGAGATGAGGCTACCATGGGATGAGTGTCATCAGAGCCAAGTCGCTTTTTCGAACCCGTCAGCTGCCTTCAGAAGCCGTCCGCGCCAGCGCGCAGACCCACCTTCCATAATATACCACTATCTTCGGACCCAGTCAAACTGGACCACTGGCTGAACTGGACGCCGCACGCCCTTCCCAGCAGTCCTATCGCCGCCGACGGCCTCAAAAGCCAGTTCCGGACCCATCCGGCATAGGGAACGCTCTCGGCAACCTTCGATATCATCGGGAAACGGCGCCGCCCAGCCTACCCTTAGCTACGCCCAGCGTTGGAATCGTCGCCTCAGGCAGGTACACTCGCACGATTCTGTCGATGTGGGCCTCAGACGCCCCCCCCCCAAGAGCTAGATCCTACTATGTGGAATGGCACTGCTGACGGCGATCACCATTCCGGTCTGCGGACGCGGAAGGACGCCCCAGGACTCCCAATGGCGGAGGAGCTGGCTGCGGTTTGCGCCGAACTGGGAGCGAGCGTAGCCACCGACTGCTCCGCGGAATGCGTACGTCCCCAGCCCGACCCGAGGCGCGATCAACTCCTCCACCGATACCGCAGCACCCTGCAAGCTCTGATCCGCCGTGATGCTCGCGAAAACCTCGCGGAACTGCGCGAGCTCACCAGATCTGTATCGCGTGGTTGTGGCACGGAGCTGGAGTGCTCACCAGTCGGGGCGGACGCGCTCGACCGGCTGGAAACCGGATGCGCTGAGATTGTCGAGATCGATCCCTACGCAGATGCCGATCGCGAGTTCAAATGGTTCCTGGCCATCAGCCAGTTCTTCCTGGACGGATTGGCCTACGCCGACCGGCTGCTGGCCACCCAGGGGGGCAAGGATCCGCGTCGCTGGCAGAAGGTTCCTCCCCGCGTCGACTTCCTGGGCCTTTCGGCGTCAGGCAGGATGCAAGCGGTGATAACCGCCATCGAGACGGGAGTTCCGCACGCGTTTCGTACGGGGGTGTCCCGCATGTTCCTGCCCACGTTGTTGCACCTGCTGGCGCACAATGTGTTTCCGCAGCGTCGGTGGAGCTTCAACGCGATGTTCGAGACTACGCTCGGCTGGATTCGCCGCGGCGGGTTTCAGCGCATGGCCGGCGTCGATGGCCCGGCGGTGACCTGGAGCGGGGTCGAGCACGTGCGTAACCCCGAGCTGTTCGACACCACGACCTGGCGCACCCGACATAACGTGATCCTGGCCTGTGCGCACCGATTCGGGTTTCTGGACATCCCCCTCTTCTACGCCGCTCTGCGCGGAATCCGCCTGGGGATCTGGGCGGATAACTCCTTCTACGGACCGGGGGTGAGCCGGAAGATGGCCCACGACCGCTACTCGATCGCTATTCGAGGACCGGGATGCCCGCCCTTCCGCCAATC
>JAAEQG010001240.1 GCA_024231775.1 bacterium | reverse complement strand
TGGGTTCCGAGCCTTCCGTTCGTGTCCACCTTCTACTCGCGGATCGGCATGGCCGTGGGCACGTCGGAAAACGCCCAGCACCTCCTCGACAGAGGTGAAGCGCTCCTCGCGTTCCCCGAAGGGATGCAGGGGATCTCCAAGACCGTGGATGAGGCCTACCAGCTCCAGCCCTTCAGCCGCGGCTTCATGCGCCTGGCCCTCGCCACGAATACACCAATCATCCCCGTGGGTGTCGTGGGCTCCGAAGAGCAGTATCCCACGCTCTATAAAATGAAGGGTATCGGCAAGCTCTTCGGCATTTCGGGGGTGCCGATCTGGGCGCAGGCTATTATCCCCGTGATCGGATTGCTGCCGCTGCCGGTCCGGTATCGGCTCCAGTTCGGTGAACCGATGCATTTCGAAGGCGACCCGGACGACGAGGACTCGGCCGTCCAGGAGATGGCGGACCAGGTGAGCGACCGCATCCAGGAGATGATAAACACATTGCGCGCCGAAAGACGGAGCGTGTTCTTTTGAAGACAGAAACCGCCAGACCCGGCATCCGCTCTCACCCGGGCACCATCGCCGTCTCCGGCGCCGCCGGCCAGTTCGGTGGACTGGTCGTTCGCCGCCTTCATCGAACAGATGATGTGGTAGCCATCGATCCGAGAGACTTCTCGCACAGGCCCGCCGATGTGGAGCACTTCGAGACGGATCTCAGACGCAAGGACTGCCGGAACATCTTTCGCCGCGGTCGGGTCCAGGCCGTCATACACCTCGGCCTAAATCACGCCGAGACCACTGCAGCCGGTCATGGGATCTCCTTCGCCTCCGCCATCGAAGATTTCACGCGACTGCTCGAGTACTGCGATCGCTACCACGTGAACAAGCTCGTGCTGCTCTCCTCGGCGGATGTATACGGAGCCAGGGCGCACAATCCCCAGTTCCTCGTGGAAGAGGCTCCGCTCCTGGCGGCGGATCTCTCGTCCTTGCGCGATATCGACATGATGGCCCAGAGCTTCTTCTGGAAGAGGCCGGACATCGAGACGGTCATCCTGAGACCCACACACGTGGCCGGCGGAGTGACCAGCATGATGGCTCGGTACCTACGCCTCAGCCCGGTACCGCGGCTGATGGGATACGATCCCATGATGCAGCTCATTCACGAGGAGGACGTGGTTCAGGCAATCAGGCTCGCGCTGGCTCCGGGACACCGGGGCATCTTCAACGTGGCCGGCCCTCCGCCGCTTCCGCTCACGCGAGTTCTCAAACGCCTCGGACGCGCCTCCGTGCCGGTCCCGCTCATGATCGCCAGACCGATAGCCACGCGGCTCAACTGGCTGGGCAAGGCCGACTTCCGCGCCTCGTACGTCGACTATCTCCGCTACGTATGCATGGTAGACGACAGCCGCGCCCGCGAAGTGCTAGGGTACGAGCCCACCCACACCCTGGACGAAACCATCGGCGCAGTCGATCTCTGGGAGTGAACATCAGCCCAGGGTCCATTTCACGGCGAATTGTCATACTCCAGCAGCAGACTGAAGTCGCCCTTGTTGTTGAACGGGTCTGAGATGGTTCCGGTGCTTCTCCATCCGCAACAGCCGCCTCCCGTGATGTCGTAGACCCGACCGTCTTCGCTGATGGTATCTGTCCCGGTGGCGCTGTTACCTGCCCCGTCGTTTGTGAACTGGCCGGGTGAGACCTTGAACGGCATGCCCTCTAGATTGATGTTGGCCAGCCCCTTGTCGTAGGGAGTCTGGAGGTTGTTCGGACAGGC
>JAAEQG010001239.1 GCA_024231775.1 bacterium | reverse complement strand
TGAATCGAGGGGCCGGCCGCCAGGGACAGCTCCAGCTCATACGCCTGGACCAGGTTGTCCGGATGCCAGAGCAGCATATAAGGCATGGTCAGTTTCATTGTACTATGGTCATAATCCGGTGTATTCGCCGGGTTTCCCCCGTCCGTGTCATACGGATCATGGCCGGTGAGATTGCCGGCCGCGGCGTACCAGCACACCACGTTCACCGCGGAGGCGTACTGGGTGGAGCCGTTGGGAAGTCGCAGCGGCTCACAGACCGCGTCCCCGCATCCCACGAGTATGGAATCGAACCAGACCATCTGGGTGTAGTGCCCGCACTGCTCTCCCGGGGCGCAGGATCGGGAGATGAAGTTGTAGAATTGATACTCGTTGGCCCACATCTCGGCCCCTTCATCGATCCCGCTGCTTAAATCCGTGCTGGCGTAGAGGTTCTCCCCCACGTTGATGCGTTCGTCGCTGTGCGCCCATACGCATTGTTCGGCGTAAGCCGCGGCGCCGTCCGCCAGGGT
>JAAEQG010001238.1 GCA_024231775.1 bacterium | reverse complement strand
GCTCGCCTCCCGGCCGTCCGGATCCGAGTGGCTCGACCAAACGCGTTCTGCGTGGTTACCTGATCGTGTGGGCCACGACCGACACCGGCGAGGAGATTCGCTGGAATCACCTCAAGGGTGACGCCGTGATCATCAACTACAGGGCAGCCGCCGCTTGGGAGTACACCACTTTCGCGTACGCCACCGGCACGAACAACGTTGCCAACGGTGCTCAGACCGACGGTACCGCGGGGCAGCTGAAGATGGACGGCGAAGAGTACGTGAAGAACTTCACTGCTCTGCTGTTTGACTTCTACGCAACCGCGGGCAATCCGTTCGACACGGCGGCGCTGGACACCGACCTGACCCTGCTCGTGCTGGGTGCCGACCTGCGTCAGGACGACGAGCAGCAGCTCCCGCCGGCGCCGGTATGCACCAAGCCCACGTTCAAGATCTGGAACGAGGAAGAAACGGACTTCTACTATGACCAGCGCTGCATCTGCTGCTGGGATCAGGCTCTGCTGAGCAACTACGACGTTGTCGGCCTGAGCATCTTCATGCGTGACTTCCTCCAGACGAACAAGGGCTATGCCCGAGTACAGGGTGTGAGCAGTGGTCTGTGTCCGGACTCCGTCGATGCTCCGTTGCTCGGCGTTGCGGCCAAGCACATGTCGTTCGGCGCCCGCGGTGCGGATGGTACCGCGTATGCCGGTATGAACCTGCCTGGCTACAACAACAGCACCGATTCGGACGATGCTTCGACGCTGGCCGTGATCCACGCCGACTTCGTCGGCGAGGGCGGCACGGGCGAGCGTCCGAGTGGCGCCGTCCTGGGTGGCGCTGCGACGCGTTCGTTCACGCGCTAAGTGCGTGAGGTGATCTGTATCGCCGGAACGGCACGCCCGTTTCCGGCGGCGCAGGCTCGGTGGAGAACCAGGCACGTACGTCGTGCGGTGCTCCGTACCCGAGTAGACTAATGGCAAT
>JAAEQG010001237.1 GCA_024231775.1 bacterium | reverse complement strand
CTTGCGTTGTCGAGGGCCGGTGGAGGGCGGCAACCCTCCGCCGTGCCCGTTTTTTCTGTTGAGCTTTGCGGACCTCGCCACATCCTGAGAGTTCCACAAGCTATGCTCCGTCTATGCTATCTTTGTCCTTTACGGGATGTCAAGGCCATCTCAAAGCACCTTCCCGCGGATAACCCGCGCAACGTCTCCGCCTGCGCAAAGGCCTATCTCGAGTTCGTTGAGATCAAGCCCAAGCTGAGCGGCAGTGATGATTCCCGCGCTGAGCGCTTCGGGGTTGGTGTAGCATGACCCCTCAGAAAGCGGCGCGAACGATACCGGGCCGGACCCGCCCCTGAGCGTACCTTCCACATTCTCCGCCAAGGCCAGGCACTCGACGCCTACTGAAGCCAGCAGGCTCTCAGCGTCATCCCAGACCGCCGCGCCCAGCTCGACACCATCGCGGAGAGCTATCGTCATAGTTCGGTTCGCCTCCGCGACCAGGACAGTCAGCGGCTTGGCGCCGTCAACGCCAGATTGCGAGAGGTGATATTCCACCCTGCGCAGCCGGCGGATGAGCAGCGACCAAAAATCCACGTGGTGTCGGTCATGGTTCGTCGCTCTCGCCTGCTTCAGGTCACGCAGGACCAGGACCATCTTGTCAGCGGCGTCGATGACGTGCTCTGCATCTATGGTCCCTCTCACGAGGAGCGCCGCGTAGCCGGCTTTCACTCCCTCGCCGAACAGGTCGATCTCCACCTGGGCTCCTGGTACAATCGGCTCCGAGGCCGCTACCGTGGTCTCTCGGGCGCCCGGATCTGGCTGAAACTGCTCCGGGCGCCTTCCTTCTCTTTTTTCGGTTGACATGCTCGTACCCTCCCTGCTAGTAGTTTAGCGAACCTTATGGTCGCAAACAAGTGGGTCGGGCAGATTATTGGTCCGCGATCACCTTTTGAGGAAATAGACCCAGGAGGGTCGACCAGGAACGAACGGCTGGCGGTGTTCGCGCGTCACAACGCCCAAGCTTCCGTGATCACCAACCAGCTCTAAAAGGACCTTCTGGGCGGCTCGTGGCGTGCTCCCGGCTTCCGCCGCGAGCTCTGCGGCGGTGACGCCCTCTTCCCGAGCGGCCAAACGTAGCGCGAGAACTGCCAACCGTGTCATGACCGAAGGATACCATCTAACGCCGCCCGCCGCCGCCAAGACGACAGGGTCTAAGGCTAAGGGACTCCGAAAAAAATAATCATCCCACCCGCTGTACCGACCCGCGCTATTCCAGGCTGGTCGTCCCAGGCTGAGGCCGGCTCCTCGGGGGCCTGTTGACTGGTTTAGAATGGCACTGGCCTGCCTG
>JAAEQG010001236.1 GCA_024231775.1 bacterium | reverse complement strand
GAACAGCGCAACTCAAGACTTTGGGTTGCAACCACTTGAGGGTGTCTTCCAGAGCAACCACAACATATCCGACGATCCCCTCCTGGTGATTGCCGATGATGGCGACTGTCATCTGAAGTCTCAGGCCGGGCGCTGGGATCCGAACAGCGCTAGTTGGGTCCAGGATGACGTGACTAGCCCTTGTGTGGACGCGGGCGATCCTAACAGTCCAATCGGATATGAGCCTTTCCCCAATGGTGGGGTCATCAATATAGGTGCTTACGGTGGAACGGTCGAGGCGAGCAAGTCGTACTTTGGCGAGCCACTCTGCGAGACGATCATCGCCGGGGACATCAACGGCGACTGCCGCGTCGATTTCGCCGACTTGGTGATACTGGCACGACATTGGCTGGCCCATCTCCCGCCTCCCCCCCCGGCGGATGAGGACGAAGACCAAGACCCAACACGACCCCGCCGATAGACCCATCACCCAAGCAGCGTGCATGGCACGCCCTACCGTTTTCAACCGCAACGAGTCCTTTCTGGAGGAAACCACTATGACGGAGATGATGTATCCCTGCGCTGAGCCGACGGACGTACTGAAGGCGGCCAAGGCCAAGACGGTGTATGACATGCTGCGCCGGAGCCGGCCCCGATCGCGAGCGGACCTGAAGCGTTACGTGAAGATCTTTCTTGGGATCGATGTGCCCGACGTGAAGCTGTGCCCTGACCATAGTAGCCCGATGGACTATCTTTGGCGCAGCTTCAACGTCGATTTCGACGATGGGTCCTGTAGGACCAATAGGACCGATGGGACCTATTCAAATGCGGATTGCATTGTCTGGGCGAACCGGGCGGGGGGCAAGACGGAACTGGCGGCGGTCGCAACCCTGCTGGACGGGCTCTTCAAGCCGGATTGCCAGATCCGCATCCTGGGCGGCTCGGGCGAGCAGTCGAGCCGGATGTATGAGTACCTGACGACCTTTCTGCACAAGGGTTTCGAGGGCGCGCTGGCCGGACCGGTTCGCAAGGGTGGATGTCGCTTCGCCAACGGAGCAGGGGTCGAGGTCCTGACCCAGTCGGCCACCAGCGTGCGGGGTCAGCATGTGCAGAAGCTGCGCTGCGACGAGGTCGAGCTGTTCGACGAGGAGGTCTTCGCGGCTGCCAAGTTCACCACGCTCAGTCGCGATGGCATCCGCGCCGGAATGGAGCTGATCAGCACAATGCACAGGCCCTATGGGATCATGCAGAGAGAGGTCTCGGCGGCAGCGAACGCCGGTGTACCGATCTTCAAGTGGTGCCTCTGGGAGACGATCGAGAGGTGCGTGGGCCGTAACTGCTCACAATGCCCCCTGTGGGGCGATTGCCAGGGCCGAGCCCAACAGGCGACCGGCTACCTGCGCATCGACGACTGTATCGCCCAAATGCGGCGCAGCAGTCGATCAGGCTGGGAGGCCGAGATGCTCTGCATCAGACCCTCACTGGAGAACATCGTCTTCAGCGAGTTCGACCCGGCGGCACACGTCGGAGAAGTGGACTACGATCCCAACCTGCCCCTGTACCGGACCCTGGACTTTGGCTTCGTCAATCCGTTCGTGTGCCTGTGGGTCCAGGTCGACCACGAGGGGACGGTCCGCGTGATCGACGAGTACGTGCGCAGCCGGGCGACGATCGACGTTCACGCGACGCAGATCAAGACGCAGACGCCTTGCGCAGAAGAGCAGGTCTCCGCGACGTTCTGCGACCCTGCGGGCGCCGGGGCCAACGACATAACCGGAACCAGCACGGTCCGCGAGCTGAGGTCGCTGGGCATCGCCACCCGCTACCGCAAGAGTGGCATTGTCGCTGGGATAGAACTGATCCGCCGGGCGATTCGTTCGGGCGCCGGCGCCAGTTCGCTGGTGGTCTCGGCCCGCTGCTGTCGCCTGATCGAGGCGATGCAGTGCTACCACTACCCCGATTCCGGCGCCGCCGCGCTGGGCGAGCTGCCCCTGAAAGACGGCGTCTACGACCACCCCATCGACGCGCTGCGCTACTTCTTCATCAACCACCAGCCCCGCCCCAAGACCACCACCCGCCGGTACTGAGGGCGTCATAGGTCTGATAGGACCTATTGGGCCCATTCCTGCTTTCTTTTGACGCGGGGCGTCCGGGTCGGTACACTCTGCGGGACATG
>JAAEQG010001235.1 GCA_024231775.1 bacterium | reverse complement strand
CAGAAATCAAGCTGCGCCGCATCCCACGTGTCGTTTTCAGTACAAAGGTCTGTTGCCCCGCGGTGTTCAGCCTGTTGCGACCCGTCCTGCTGATCCCGGCCGAGCAGGTCGCGACCATGACCCGGCGCGAGGCGCGCCACATCCTGCTCCACGAACTGGCCCACATCAAGCGGGGCGACCTGCTCACGCACGCGGTCTACATGATCCTAATGACCCTGTACTGGTTCAACCCCCTGCTCTGGCTGATCCGCAAGCACATGCAGAACCTGCGTGAACTCTGTTGCGACGCGACCGTCGCCCGGCGTCTGCGTGAGGAGACGAGCGCCTATCGCGACACGCTGCTGGACACGGGTCGTGCCCTGCTGGCTCGCCCGCTCGGTCCCGGCCTGGGCCTGCTGGGCCTGTTCGAAGACACCGGATCACTCGTCACGCGCCTGCACTGGCTCGAGAAGCCGACCTGGCGCCGCCCGTGGCTCCGCCGCGTCGCGGTCACGGTCGGTGTCGCCCTGATGGTCTGCTGTGTCATCCCGATGGCCTCTCTGCGAGCGGACGCTGCAATCAACAGCGAATGCAAAGTGACGTTTCCCAATGGCGCCGTCATTGAACTCGTCGGGTTGAACAATAAGAAGACCGGACGCTGGTGGAGCCCGGATGGTCGGCCGCTTGAAGAAGGGTTGCTCGATCCGGACATGCCACACGGACCGCCCTGGTTAGAGAAAGACTGCACAAAGATCTTCCTGCGCTACGAGAACTTGCCCGACGGCGCCGTCGGCAGCTTCGGGATCGATCCGGGGCGGGGGTACTGGGGCGGTTCGTTTCCAATCTTCCCACATCTCAAGGCCAAGAAGAACGGCCTACCCGTCGAGAACGTCACTTGGTGGGAGGCCACCTTGGAGGAAGGAGCGGAAACAACTTCCGTGAAGGTCAAACTGGCGATGGGCCATTGGCAGACACGTGTAGAGCAGCAGGCTCATACCAGTTGGCTCAGCTCGTCCACCGGAGATGTTACGTTCTTCAGGCCCTACGAGCGCGAGGGCAAGACGTGGATTCCCGT
>JAAEQG010001234.1 GCA_024231775.1 bacterium | reverse complement strand
TCTCGCCTTATGGTCACCGCGCCTATGTTACCAACCAGAATGCGTGGCCTAATACCATTAGCGTGATAGACACCGCCAACGACAGCCTGATCGCTACCTGGGACATCAACGGCGAGGGGGTCCACGGATTGGACATCTCGCCCGATGGCCGCACACTGTACGCGACAGAGAACGAGCGCGGCAAGACCTACGCCGTGGACACATCGACCGGGCAAATCATCGCCACCATCTCTACCGGATATAACAGTTGGGAGGCTAAAGTCTTTCCAGCAGCGGCTGGCCCGGTGGCCTACGTCACCAGCGCCGGTAGTGGAAATGTCACCGTCATCGACACCCACACCAACACCGCGATTGCTTCCATAGCGTTGTCCGGCGGGCCACGCGGGCTGGCGCTCTTCCCGCCCAGTACGATCTGCCCGCACGATGCCCTGCTTTCCCCTCCCTCGGAGACCAAAGGCGGAGCGCCCGACTCGACCGTGCTCCACGGCAAGACACTGCTCAATCTGACCGGGGCGACCGACAGCTTTGCGATCACGCTGTCTGGCAGCACCTGGCCCGCCAT
>JAAEQG010001233.1 GCA_024231775.1 bacterium | reverse complement strand
GCAGCAACTTTCATCTGCTACATTCGAGGAGAGTTGTGATGACATCGACCCGGCGAGAGTGGAAAGGTGTGCCACTGGATCGAGTGGATGAATGGCAGAGGGTGTTCTCGCTTTGTGAAGGTGAAGGTCGTCTCAGAGAGCCGTGCCCGTCTTGCGGGAAGCCGGAGCTCCATCGGTTCTACCTCGTTGGACGCCGCCTCGATCCCCCTACGCACGGTGGGAGGTATGTCGCGCGTGGGGGTCTGTGGGAGTGGTGCGCGAATTGCCACGTTTACGAACACTCATCGGCTCTGGTCCCTGCAACGTGGCAACCCGCGCTTGTGGTTGACGAGGACTCCCTGACCGCGGAGCCCGAAGCGATCCAGCAAGCCATCGAAGCCGCGTCTGACGATTTCACCGAATAAGGGCCGTCGGTCCCAGGTGATGTCGGTGAGGGCACCCTTTCGCCTTCGCCCGAGTCGACGCTGATTCCGCCCTTTGAGCGACGGGAACTCGTCAGCTCAGCTCCATCCAGTCTATTGTTGGGCTGCAGAGGCTACTACCCGCCTCGCCTCGCGGCTGATCCGTGGCGTCCGTGCTTCAGCGAGCTGAGAACCTCAGCCGGCGCGCTGTTCGTTGAATAGGTCGATGCACCGTCTGTCCTGATAGATCGCTGGCGGTCGCCGCAACCTTGCCGCCCGATAGGTCCGGACAGGAATCTCTAGGGCCTATCGTAATATCTTTTGAGGCAAGGTGTTGCGGACGCGATGGAGATGACGGATCATGGTGCCATGACGATGCTAAGCCATGGTCGGGCTGGGGCGGTTCTCTGCTGATGAGCATGTTGGCCGCAGTCTTGCCTGCGGCGGCTACCTTGGCCCCATGTGTGGCCGGGTCCAGGGCGACCCCCAGAGCACAGCTTGCCTACGAGCTGCAGGACCTTTCTGG
>JAAEQG010001232.1 GCA_024231775.1 bacterium | reverse complement strand
TCGCGGCCGATGTCCTTATCCCGGGCTCTGCAAATGCCGATGAAGCCTTGAGATACTGTGCAACCTGAACGGGAGGTCAATCACAATGGACGAGTGCAGAAGGGTCGAGTCGATGGGGCCGAGCAGGCGGGATCGCTGGGGCCGGTCACGGGCGGTTTCCGTGGTGGCGGTCTGTCTTGGATTGCTGTTGGTGCTGGGGGGGACGGGGCGGTTGGCGCCGGCGCAGACCTCTATGGAGCTGACCCGTTGGAAGCAGTTCTCCTACGCCAAGGACGTTAAGCAGGTGGGGGGACGCGTGGCCGTGCTCGATGCGGTGCAGCGGCGCGGCTTCGTCGTGCTCGGGGACGGTGAGTTTGCCCGGCTGTCCGGCTGCGTCACTCACACCAGCGTGCCCGAGGGGAAGGTGCATTACCAGGGTTTCGTGATGTACGATTTCAAGGACGGGGCCAGTATTCTGGCCAAGGTCGATGCGTCGGGCGAGCCCGGGGGCCGGCAGGTCGGGACGATCGTCT
>JAAEQG010001231.1 GCA_024231775.1 bacterium | reverse complement strand
GCCTTGGCCAGACCGAAGTCCAGCAGGCGGGGATCACCGCGTTCGTCGATCAGGATGTTGGACGGCTTGAGGTCGCGGTGCAGCACTCCGCGCTGATGGGCGAAGTCCACCGCGTCGCAAATCAGGCTGATGATGTGCAGGGCCGCGTGTACTTCGCAGGTGCCCGGTGCCAGGGATTCGTCGAGCCGCCCCCCCTCCACATAGTCCATCACGTAGTAGTATCGGCCTTGGTGAATGCCCGAATCGATCACCGAGACGATGTGCGGATGCTGGAGGCGGGCCACCAGCTCGACTTCGCGCTCGAAGCGCCGCCGACCGGCCTCGCTCCGGCCAGTCCGCTCCAGCAGGAGTTTGACGGCCACGCGCCGGCCGGTGGATAGCTGCTCCGCCTCCCACACCGTTCCCTGTCCGCCGCGGCGAATCTCGCAGACCAACTCGTAGCCGGGCAGGTCATCCGGCGTCGAGCAGGCAGCGGCGCCGCCGTCGTGGCTTCCCCGCTCAGCCTGGCGGCGGGCCGCCTCGATCAAATGCCGCTCCTGCTCGGCGGACGAGTCGAAGTGGGTATGATCCTCGGCGTTCATGATCGGCCTACCCCGACGGTGCCGCCCGGTCGTCAAGCGACGAATGGGCCGCCCTGCTCACGTGAAATGCGTAAAAAAATCTGAACCGGGCCCGAGCAGGTCGCGCAAACGGTCGTGGGCCCGGACCCGCAGCATGAAAACTGCCCCGGTGGAGCGCCCCATCGTGGCGGCCACCTCCACCGCCGGGCAGGCCTGGAGATCGTACAACCGCAAGACTTCGGCGTAATCAGGCGGTAGGTGTTCTAGCGCCGCATCAATCATCCGTCCCGCTTCGCCGCGTGCTGCCTGTCGACTAGGCGTGGTGGTGGTCACCCCCAAGGCATCCAGCAAGGCGACGGCGGAATCGTCGCCGCCCGGCGGGTTCACGCGCCGCGCCGGCTGGGGGCGTTTCGCTCGTCCCAGCTCCTTCACCGCATCGCGCAGGTTATTCTCCGCGATGCGGGTCAGCCAGGCCAGGAAGGAACCGGACCCGCTCGGGCGGAAGCGCCTGATCTGTAGGAACGCCTCCAGGTAGGTGACCTGCATGACGTCATCCTCAGCCAGCACTGCCTGCCACTGCTTGGAGATCTTACCAGCCAGGCGTTGGCGCACCTGCGGCCCGTAGCTCTGCAGCAGTTCGCTGAGTGCGTCTTCATCCCCCTGAACCGCGCGGGTCGCGAGTTCTTCTTCACTGCCTGTCATCGAGCATGCCCGTTCGTTAGCCGGCAATCGACTGTGTAGGTCGGTGTCCAGTGTATCCGCCGAACTTCTCGGCAACAAGCGCGTGAGTGGGTGACCCCCCATGTCGCTTCCAGACTGGAGGGCAGAGGAGGGGAGAGGAGGGGAGAGGAGCGACCCTGGCTGCGGAAGACCGCGGCGGGCGTACCGGAGAAGGGCAGGGATGCCGGTGGTGACATCCCCCACACGGGGCACACGTTACGAAAGGAGAGTAAAGATGAAAACGGATCACACAACTTCCCGTGTGGATGTCAAGAGCCTCCGGTGCGCATCCTCGCGGATCCCGGTGCCCACAACCCTTCCGGTTAGCGGCACGGTTGCCCAACTTTCCGAGGCAACGGCGAGACCGCCGCCGGTTTCCCGGGCGAGAAGACGGTGACTGCCTCTGCATTCTCACGTTGGCAGAAGGTGAGGAAGGCGTCGGTCGACGGCATGCGTACGTGCGCAGGTCATCGGGCGAACACAAACAAACTAGGCACACGAAAGAAGGAGAATCACAATGCAACTAGAGCATGCAAACACATCAAGTCGGGGAAGACGGCAAGTGCCCACACACCACACGACGGTCTTGCCTGATGCCCCGACGGTGGGGATCATCCGCAACCCGAAGTACGGCCGGCGGGAGGACCGTGCTTGTTACCAGTATAGCCACACAATGCCGGTGGCCGGGATAGGCTTGAAAGCGGACCTCAACACCCGCCTCGATCACGTCGCCGCGCGGAAGGAGGACGTGATCTCAGCATCGTACAGTGGACATGGATTCGGGACCCGAACGAACAAGGATACCAACATGCGACCCAAACAGAGAACGCAGATCGGCAAGGCGATAGGGCATCTCGCCGTACTCTTGGGCTTTGTAATGATCGCCGGGTATGCCAACGCATCGCCAATCATAAAGATCTCGAACAAGGACACGAAGAATCCAAGGAAGATGAGCGACTTGATCGCCTACAAGCTCAACCCGTTTGAGAGTCACGTATTTGTCAAACCAGATACAATGGCCGGCGGTAACGCGGACGATGTGACCTTCCAAAAGGGTGAGACGAAGATATACGTAGCTCCGTTTGAACCCGACTTCGTGTTCGTCTCGTACAAGAACGAGGATGGAAGCGAGCTCGAGGCAAAAGCAGAGCACTTCCGGCTTGGCGATCCGGAGGGGAGGAAACTAGCGTTCGTCGAACCGGCAATTGGAGAT
>JAAEQG010001230.1 GCA_024231775.1 bacterium | reverse complement strand
TCCTTGGCCATACGACAGATCGTGGTGATCATGTCCGCCAGCAGATCGTTGTTGGCATCCGATCCGTGCTTGGCGAGAAACTCGCGGATGTCCGCGTCGCGTAGGGCGCTGAGTTCAGCCCGATCAGGCGTTGTCTTGGTGCCGTCCATCTTGTGCTCCAGTCAGAAAAGGCGCAACCCCGCCATTATATCCGAGATCGACCGGCGACGCCAGGGGTGGAGGGAACCCACATAACCGCCCACCAGAACGGTTATTACCGCCGGCGTCTCTGGTGGTCCTCCCCACGACGCTCGTCGAATTGCCTTCGGACCTGTCACCGGGAGTGCGTCGGTGCCCACCGCGACGAGGCCCTGAGTGACAGCACGGTGACACCTGAGTGCGCGCGTGATGGCGTGCTTCGCGGGGCTGGCCTCAACTCCGTGTTCGTGATCTGCCTCCTTGGGGAGAGGCCCGGATGCCCGGCCTGCTGCGAGCGCAATCTACGGTTTTACGATGCGACTGCAAGAACTCCGTTTGCGCTGCACCCGCCATCAGATTCCTCTGGCCAAATGCGAGTCGACGGTTGCATTATGCCCACGGGGTTCATTATCCTAAACGTTTATCTGTCCACCATGTGGGGCAACCGATAATCGTCGGTTACGCGGAGGAGGACACGCGGGTCCCCCCATGTCGGATCACGACAGCGACGTTAACAAGTTGACAGGGAGGACTCGATGAAAGCGCACAGAATCCCCAGAGGCATGGCACTCGGTCTGCTCGCCATCGCCGCATCCAGCCTGCATGCCGGCGAACCCGCAACTCGCCTCGTACGCGTGTCCGGAAGCGCAACTCATCAGGCGGCTGACCTGGGCCTGCTGCCCACTGCCGCCCAGGACTACGGAACGTTCACCTGGATGGAGTTGTCCGACGCAGGCGTGACTCGGTTACGCGAGGCGGGCGTGGTCCACGAAGTGCGTGCGGATGCGTTCACGCTCCGCCTGGGCGAACAGAGTTTCGACCCGCGCGAGGCCGTGCCTGAGGCGCAGCCCGGCTGGGGCGCACAGCGCCGGAGCGGGCCTGGATTTCATCTCGTGCAGTTCGTCGGTCCGCCACGGGCGGCGTGGGTCAAAGACCTCGAGCGCAACGGGCTCCGCGTCGTGCAGTACATTGCACCGTTTAGTTACATCGTCTGGGGCGAACCTGCCGGAACCACCAAGGCACTTGCAGACCAGAACGTTCGTTGGACCGGCGAGTTTATTCCGGCGTACCGCGTTCAGCCGAGATGGCGCAACCTGTCTGCCGATCCCGTCCGGGTCAAGGTGCTGATGTACCGTGGAGCGGACCCCGAGGCTACGATCGCGGGGATCGAAGCGCTGGGCGGCGTGTTCGAGCGGCGCGGAGTAATCAACCAAACCTTCGAGTCGGTCGGTTTCACGATACCGGGCAATCGCCTGCAAGCCACCGCCAGAGTCCCTGGCGTATACAGCGCCAAACCGGTGTCCACCGACGGCGGGTTGCGCGGCGAGATGAGCAACCAGGTGTGCGTCAACAACGTCAATGGCAGCAACCTGGCGTTTCCGGGCTACGCCGCGTGGCTTAGCGGCGTGGGCTTGGATGGCAGCGGAATCATCATTGCCAACGTGGACGGCGGAATCCAACATGACCATGTCGATCTGGTCAACCGTATGCTGTCTTGCTCCGGTACAACGTGCGGAGGCAGCGCGACCGACAGCCACGGGACCCATACCGCCGGAATCATGGCTGCTGACGGATCGTCCGGGGTGACGGACGGATACGGGTTCCTTCGTGGGCAAGGCGTAGCCCCGGGGGCGAACCTGGTCGAGCAGGTCTACAGCCCATACTACACCTACACCGACGGCATGCTGATGCTGATGACCGACTCGTACAACAACGGCGCCCTGTTGTCGGGCAATAGCTGGGGACCGTCCGGATCGGCGCTGGGCTACGACGATGACACCATGCAGGTGGACGTGGGCGTGCGTGACGCCGTCCCGAATACGCCGGGGAATCAGCCGCTGACCTACGTGTTGTCCATCATGAACGGTTACGGACAGACAAGCACCCAGGGAACGCCGGACGACGCTAAGAACATCTTCACCATTGGCTCGACGAAGATGCAGACTAGCGGCGGTTCTCAGATCCTGCAGATTGACGATCTCTCATCGAACACCGCCCATGGTCCGGCGCGCGATGGGCGCACCATTCCCCACATGGTGGCGCCGGGGTGCAGTGTCGATTCGACCGTTACGGGGGATTCGTACACTACGATGTGCGGCACGAGCATGGCCTCTCCGCACGTCGCCGGCGCAGTCGCCTTGTTCATCGAGTACTACCGCGGTCTGCCGGACTACGTGGCTGACCCCAGCGCGGCGTTGATCAAGGCGGCGTTCCTGCCCGTCGCCATCGACCTGGCTGGACACGACGACGCCAACGGCGGTACTTTGGGTCATCCCTTTGACAGCAAGCAGGGTTGGGGCCGAATGGACCTCGAAGCCGTGGTGGACCCCGACGTTGCCGTGGCGTACCACGACAACCCGGTGGTATTCGACAACACCGGCGAGGAATGGAGCATGATCGTCTCCGCCGACGACCCGGCGAAACCATTGCGGGTGATGCTGGTCTGGACGGACGCGCCCGGCCACGGCCTGGGCGGAAGCTCTCCCGCATGGAACAACGACCTCGATCTAATCGTTGAATCGGGGGCGAACAGCTACCGGGGCAACAACTTCGCCGCCAGTGGATGGTCCCAGACCGGCGGAAGCGCGGACTACCGCAACAACACCGAGGGCGTTTTCATAGGCCCCACTGCCTCCGGGCAGTATACGCTGCGCGTCTTGGCTTCGAGCATCAACTCGGATGCGATCCCCGGCGTGGGCGACACCACCGATCAGGACTTCGCCCTGGTGTGCTACAACTGCTCGGTCGGACCCACCCCGCCGTTGGCGGAGGATCAGCTCGTCTCCACCCCCGCGAACGCTCCGGCTACGATTACCCTCACGGGGACGGATGACGGCCAGCCCGATCCACCGGCGGCGCTGACCTACATAGTGACCTCACTGCCGACCTTTGAACTCGCCGACGCCGCGGACGACCACGTCATCCTCCCCGGAGAGCTGCCCTACACCCTGGTGGGTGACCAGGTGGTCTATCAGCCGTGCGGAACGTACATCGGGTCGGACAACTTCGAGTTCAAGGTGAATGACGGGGGAACACCGCCGGAGGGAGGCGACTCCAACATCGCGACGGTTTCAATCAACATCACCGCGGGCGGCGCCAAGCGCATCTACAGCTATTCACTGGACGACAACCCCGGATGGGGCACCCAGGGGCTGTGGGAACACGGGATTCCGCTGGAAGGTGGCACGCACGCGGGCGACCCCGGTGAAGGCTACACCGGTGACAACGTGTACGGCTACAACCTGGCGGGCGACTATGCAGACAGCTCGCCGGTGTACTACCTGACCACTGCCGCCATCGACTGTGCGGAGATCAGTGACACCGAGTTGCGGTTCCGCAGGTGGCTGGGCGTGGAGGAGCACCAGTTCGACGAAGCCAGCATCGATGTTTCCAACAACGGTTCGGACTGGATCCCCGTGTGGGAGAACCCCGACGACGACGTGAACGAATCGGCGTGGTCGTACCCCAGTTATGATATCTCCGCGACGGCGGACGGTCAGTCCACCGTCTACGTGCGTTGGGGAATGGGGCCAACGGACGGCACGGTGTCGTACCCAGGTTGGAACATCGACGACGTCGAGATCTGGGGTGATTCGCCTACCGACGCGCGGGACTTCACCGGCGACGGTCTGGTGACCCTGGAGGACCACGCGGCGTTCGTCGATTGCCTCACCGGGCCTGGCAACGGTGTCCCACCGGGGTGCTTGTGCAAGGACCTCGACGGCGATGACGACGTCGACCTGGACGACTTCCGTGACTTCCAGCAGGGGTTTGGCGAGGCGTCGAAAGGCGGATCGAGGGGGCTCCCCAACGCAACGGCGAGCACGCTGAGCAAACGGTAGCCACGGCGATAGATGCATCCGCGAGGGTATCCGGTGCGCGCACCGGATACCCTCGTTCGCTGCGCGGGGGTGGTGGGATCTACTTCTGGAAGACACCCACGCAGATGTTCTCCGGGTCGAGGAACACGGCGTAGGCGCCCACGTTGGGGATGGGCGTCTTGGGCACCACCACCTTGCCGCCGCCCTGCTGGACCTTCGCCAGGGTGGCTTCGATGTCGTCCACCTGGAAATACGTGATCAGTGATGGCGCCGGCGCTTCGGGCGGGCGCTTCATCAGCCCGCCTTCGGGCTCCTGGCCGGTCCTGATCATCGTGTAGCCTGGCATGGCGCTATCGTCGAACTCCCAGCCGAAGATGTCGGCGTAG
The DNA here is from genome assembly GCA_024231775.1 of bacterium. Taxonomy (GTDB): domain Bacteria; phylum Planctomycetota; class Phycisphaerae; order UBA1845; family UBA1845; genus JAAEQG01. The sequence goes on along the minus strand of JAAEQG010001230.1, from coordinate 25,902 downwards.
AAGGCCTTGCTCTTGTTCGGGTCATCAGTCATGAACTCGAAGTGACAGAGTGGAGCACCCATTGGCTTCTCCTTTTCGGCTTGCGCCCTGCGGTTCGACGGTACAGGTAACTGGAGTCCCCGCACGCCTCCAGCAGCGTGTCGGATCCCGCCGGGAGTATACCGTCCCGGCACTCCGGGGAAAGCCGCCACCGGGCAAGGCGTTCCCCCAGCCATCGCCACATATGTGGGACAGGCTGAAAAGCCTGTCCCACAGTCCAGGGAAAGGCTCTAATGACCTGGACGAAGTTGGCTGCAATCCCTCGCCGAGCTTGTCATGACGTGGTGAACACGGACAATGGAGCCTGGATCGACCCAGAATGGAGCGGGGGCATCATGTGCAGGTTTCGGAAACCGCTGCGCCGGACCGCTGTTCTTGCGGTGGCTGGGGCTCTGCTTGGGGGAGCAACGTGTGCCCGCCCCGCGGAGGAATCGCCAGCCAGTCAACCGGCTCCAACGCAGGTGTACCCGCATCAGGATCATCGCGCGCTTCCGATCGACGAGCGCCGCGCGGAGCGTCTACGTATGGTGGAGGAGCAGATCGCCCAGCGCGGGGTGCGCGACCGCGCCGTGCTGGAGGCGCTGCGCCGCGTGCCGCGTCATGAGTTCGTACCCCGGCAGATGCAGTCCTCCGCGTATGCGGATCGGCCGCTGCCCATCGGACATGGTCAGACCATCTCCCAGCCGTACATCGTGGCGTTCATGACCGAAGCACTACAGCTCACCGCCGACGCCAGAGTGTTGGAGGTCGGTACGGGGTCGGGCTATCAAGCGGCGGTGCTCGCCGAGATTACACCCCACATATATTCGATTGAGATTGTCGAACCGCTGGCCCGCGAGGCGGCCCGGACTCTGGAGCGACACGGGTATGACACCATCCGGACGCGGATCGGCGACGGCTACGCCGGATGGCCGGAAGAGGGTCCGTTCGACGCGATCATCGTCACCTGCGCCCCGGGACACGTCCCCCCCAAGCTCGTCGAACAGCTCAGCCCCGGTGGACGGTTGTGCCTTCCGGTCGGCGACCAGGGAACCGGTCAGATCCTCCAGCGCATCACCAGGCAACCCGACGGAACCACGACGGAAGACCTACTGATGGTCCGTTTTGTGCCCATGACCGGGCAGGCGGAACGGAGGTCCTCGAACCATGATCCCGGATAGGTCCATCGCACGCGAACATCTCTGACAATTGACGGCCCGTGCCAGGAGCTTCTATAGTGGGTGGGCATCGAATGCGCTCCGCCCCCGAAACCGCTGGAAACCGAGGCTGTCGTCATGGAGACCGTTATTGAAAGCTCGTTGGGCATCCTGATTACGCTGACGCTCTCCGGCTGCCTGACCAACGCGCCGCCGGGAGTGGAGCGTGTCCCGCCGGATAATGCCGCCAAACTTGCGGCGATCATCGAGGGATCCGCAACCTGGGATGGTTCGACTTCGGAGCAGCAATCCTGCGCCGGGGTAGTGAATAGCTCGGTGCGGATTCGGCTGGAGTCAGGCGACCCGAGCGTGCCGGATATCTACGCCGCCGGGTTCGCGATGAATGCGATCGTCGAGGGGGCTGGACAGGAGCTACACCGTGGCCCCGCCTTTTGCTAAGCGTGTCGGAGACGCCCAGCCGTCGGACATCCGGCGCATGTCCGCGCGCTGCCAGCAGGTCGGCGGGATCAACCTGTCGCAGGGCGTTTGCGATCAACCGGCTCCGGACGCGGTCAAGGCGGCGGCCAAGCAGGCCATCGACGAAGACCGGGCGATCTACACCCACCTGGCGGGGCTGGCCCAGTTGCGTGAAGCCATTGCCCGCAAGATGAGCCTGTTCAACGGAATCACCGCCGATCCGGAGACGGAGATAGTCGTTACCGTGGGGTCCGCCGGGGCGCTGTACTGTGTGGCGGTAGCCCTGCTGGAACCGGGCGACGAAGTCGTGCTGTTCTCGCCGTTCTACAATTACTACACCGACACGCTGCGCCTGTTCGACGTATCCTGCCGCTTCGTGGACACGTCCCCCCCCGACTGGCGGTACAAGAGTGAGGAGTTGGAGGCGGCCTTCAGCCCCCGGACCAAGATGGTCATCGTAAACACCCCCTGCAACCCGTCGGGCAAGGTGTTTGGTGAAGACGAACTCACGGAGATCGCCCGGCTGGCGAAACGACACAACGCCTGGATCGTCACGGATGAGGTTTACGAGTACATCACCTACGGATCACCTCACCTCAGCATCGGACGGTTTCCCGACGCGGCGGGACGGACGATCACCCTCAGCGGCGCCTCCAAGACCTACGCGGTCACCGGTTGGCGCGTGGGGTATGCGGTAGGTCCGGCGGAGTTGATCCACCGGGTGGGGGTGGTCGGCGATCGGGTATACATCTGCGCCCCGTCCGCCCTGCAATACGGGGTGGCTGCGGGAATGGAGCTGCCCGCTGCGTACTACTCGGAGATGGCTACGGACTACCGGCGCAAGCGTGACCTGCTGGTCGAGACCCTCAGGTCGATTGGTTGGACGCCCCACGTGCCTGAGGGCGCGTTCTATCTGATCGCGGATTTTGGGGAACGCTATCCCGATGGGACCACCGCCGCCGATCGGATTCTCGAACAGGTGGGCGTCGCCACGGTCCCCGCAGCCTCCTTCTACCGAAACCCGTCGCTGGGGCGAACCCAACTGCGGTTCTGCTTCGCCAAGAAGCTGAGCGATCTGGAGGAGGCCTGCGCCCGCCTGCGCCGGCTGAAGACGTAACGACACGATCCTACGCAAGATGTATGACTCGATGGGGAGATCCGGATGCGATTGAGTGTTGTCCAGTTCACGGTAGCGTTGCTCCTGGTATCCGCGGCGGCGGCCCGGGCGGAGTTGAACGTCGGAGACGCCGCCCCGTCCTTCGGGCGGGATATCGAGTGGATCAAGGGCTCCGCGGTGGATCCAGCCCGACCTACGGGCAAGGAAACCTACGTGATCGAGTTCTGGGCAACCTGGTGTGCCCCGTGCATCATACAGATCCCTCACACCAGCGAGCTGCAGAAGAAATACGCCAAGCAGAACGTCCGTTTCGTAGCCATGACCAGTCCGGGTTGGCAGCGCCAGCGGTTGAGCGACGTCCAACGCTTCGTGCGCGAGCAGGGAAACAAGATGGCCTACACGGTCGGGTTTGATCGTGGCGAGGCCACGGCGAACAACTACATGGTGGCTGCGGGGGTGAACGGGATTCCTTACGCATTCATTGTCACCCCCAAGGGGCGCATCGCCTGGCATGGTCATCCCGACGCCTCGATGGAGCAGGTGATCGATGACCTGGTGACCGGGCGCTACGACATGGAGCGGGCGATCAAGACAGCCCGGAATCGGAAGAAGCTCGACGCCTTGGCCACCGGATTCAATCAGGCTGCCACGTTCGGCCGATGGAAGGAAGCTCTGGCCACTTTGGGGAAGATGCTCGAGGTGGACCCCGCGGACAGATCCGGTGTCCAGTTTTCGTTACAGATCCTTAACTACGAAATAGGCGACCGTGCGGGCGTGCGCCGTTGGGTGGAGGAATACACCAAGAAGCATTCCGACTGCGCTGACGGGTTGACTCTCGTGGCCCAGACCTTGCTGAACCTACCGGACTTGGGCGACCGTCATCCGGACCTGGCTTTGGCCGCGGCGGCGGCAGCCTGCCAGACCGACCCCACTTCGATAGAAGCCTTACAGACGCACGCCCAGGCTTGGCACCAGATCGGCCGAATCGACCGAGCCATCGCCCTCCAGCAGCAAGCGGCCGAGCAGGCCAAAGGTGATTTCCAGGCCCAGGCCCAGCGAACCCTGGAGTTCTATCGCACGTGCCAGCGCCTGAACGAGCGTTGATCGCGAGGTGATTCTTGTCCGACGGCGGCGAGCCCATGCCTGACCATCCCGCACAGCCCGGTCCGCCCGTCGAGCTGTCGGCCGATCAGCGCATGCTCCTGGACATCCGCGACACCCTGTACGAGGGAAGCTGGGAGGACTTCATCCACGATCTCCAGGCCCGCCTGGACGGAAGTCCGCATGTCTACAGCATCGTACCCGACGCACCAGGATTCGCCGACACCATCCGCGAGCATCTGCGCATCATCGACCGATTATGGGCCTGCGAAAAAGCCACCGGACGCACCCTGCACTCCCGTCCGCAATAGGACCCCCTCCCGAACTCAATCCAGCAGCGCCCCGGCAGGAGCGGCGGGGTCGAGGGCGACCGCCTTCTGAGCATAGTCCCGCGCCTTGGCGAGGTCGCCCAGCTTCTGAAGAGCCAGCGCCGTGTCGCTGAGGTGTGCGGCGGTCGGCTCCAGCTCGCACATCACCAGATACTCATCGGTGGCGGCCCGCGTCGCCCCCGATCGCATCAGCACGTTGGCCAGAGCAGCGTGAAGCGCCGCCCGGAAGGGATCGATGTGCATAGCCTGCCCATACCAGTAGCGGGCCTCGTGAAGCTCACCGCGCCGCGCATAGATCGCACCAATCTGCGCGGGGACATCGGCGTCACGTTCTTCAGTCCTAGCCAGCTCCAGCAGTTGTGGTAATGCCAGATCATCCTCCCCACGATCCAGGTAGATCCCCGCCAAGCCGGAGTAGCTCGCGGGGACCAGCGGGCAGTTGCGCTGCAAGCGTTTGAGGTGGGCGATAGCCTCTTCATGGCGATCGCGCCGGAGCAGGATCCGGCTGTGGATCTTCGGGGCGATCCAGCCTTTGGGGTCTGCCTTGGCCAAGCGCTCCAACAGGGGAAGCATCTCGTCCTCCAGGGCGCGCCGCGCCTCCCGACCGACGTTACCCTCTGCAAAACCGGATAGAACCCGCACCGACACCTCCAGAGCGGTCGCCTCGTCCTCATTCAGGGTGAGAGATTCGCGGGCCGCCTCGAGGGCTTTGTCCGGTTGATCGTCATCCAGCTCCGCCCGGGCCAGACGCCCCCACACCTCTGCCTGACTGGCCTGGAGCAGAACCAGGGCACGCAGCTTGGTCACGTTCTCCGGCGGATCAAGCCGAAAACACCAGCCCTCCGCCTGCCGCCGCGCCCAGCCCTGGAAGTCGGCGTCGAACTGGGTCGGGGTCAACCCGGTATGCTCCTCGAAGACCTGCTCCTGGGTCTTGCCCGCGCGATATCCGCCCAGCATCCTCACGAGCACGTCATACCCGCATCGCTCGATCAGATACTCGCACATCCACTCGCTCTGAGCGTAAGCCACCTGCCGATCGTTTTGACGCCGCGGCCGGACAAAGCCCCAGTCAATACTCTCCAGGGTGAACAGCTCCTCCCGCCGCACGCGCTCAGCCAGCGCCGCACACCAGGCGAAACTGCGCGGCGCATCCTCCTGGAGTACCGCTAACCCCTCGGTATACCAGTGGGGAATGCGATTCCGGGTGGCGGCCAGGGTCACCGTGTGGACGAATTCGTGTCGAAGCACCCGGGCGTAGTTGAACGCGCCGCTGGTCTGGGGATCGCTGCGCGGCGAGGTCAGGGCGATGACCCGGCCGGTGCAGGCTCCGACGGTGAAGATCCACGGCTTGCCGGTGATGCGCACGCCGAAGTCCTTGGCGGTGGGAAACACTTCCACAATCGTCTTATCTGCGAGATCAGCGTCGAAGTCCGCGCACACCTCCGCGTAAATGCTTTCGAGGTAGGCGGCCATGTATCGCGGCAGGACGGACTCGTGCTCGCGGTCGTAGCGCAGCTCGAAGTGGTCGGTCTCCAGAGTGGCGAAAGAAGCCAGGGAATCGAGCAGCTCCAGAGTGAACCGCGTACGCGCGTTGAACTCATCGAGCGCCCACGCCCCCTCCAGGGCGGCACGGGCTTTGACCTCGTCCCCCCACTGCATGTACATCATCCCCAGCGCACACCGGGTATTCGCGTCGGTGGGATCGTACTCAACCGCCTTGAGGTAGTGGGCTTCCGCTTCGGCGTACTGACGCAGTCCCGACAGCGTATCCCCCAAGATGGCGTGCAGCGTCGCTGAACGCGGGTTGACGCGTTCCGCTCGAGCCCGGAACGCGGCGCTCTCGCTGTCCAGGCTCGAGCACTGGGCCGCCGCCGCTGCCAGAGCGAGCACGTCGAGCGCCCGGGGGTTGGTCTTTAATGCTTCCGTACAGGCCTCGAGAGCTTCGGCGTAGCGGCGCTCGGTGATCTTCTGCTCAGCGCGAAGGGCGAGAGCAGCGACGTAGCCCGGGTTGGTCTTCAAGGCCAAGCCCACCCGGCGCTCAGTAGCGTCAAGATCCCAGCGGGCCAGGGCAACGCGGCCCAGCCCGACTTGGGCTGCGGGCAGGTTGGTGTTGATCCGCAGAGCGGCTTTGTAGTCTTCGGCGGCTTCTTCCAGATTGTATTTCGAGCGGAGCAGATCACCGGAGGCAATGCGTGCCGCCCAGCAGGTCCGGTCCATCCGCGTATACGCCGCTTGCAGGAGCTCGGTGAGCACATAGCTCGTACGATCGTTGATGTTCGGATGGGTGGTCAGCAGATTGTAGCGGTGCAGACCCTGCGCGGTCGCGGTGGCTGCCTCCGCTGTTTCCGGAAAGCGATGGCTTACCAGCCTGTCGAACCACCGGTAGGCTTCGATCGCATCTGCGCGCCGGCCGAGGATCTCCAGCAGCACGCCCAGCCAGTGGCGGGCTTGATACTGAGCCTTGTCCAACGCGATAGCCTTGCGGGCGTGTTCGATCGCCCGCTCGTAATGGCCCCCGACCGCCTCAGCCTCCGCCGCCAGCGTGTACCACTCCGCCTTGCCCCGCCCCAACTCCTCGACCGCGCCAAGCAGCCTCTGGGCGTCGGCGACCTCTCCGGTCATCAGACGACAGCGCACCATACCCAGCGTTGCCGCCAACTTCCGCTCGGGATTCTCCGCGAGAGCCTCGTACTGCTCGACCGCCCGGGCGTAGTAACCCTCGATGTAGAGGTCTCCGGCATCGCGCAGGGTCGGCACCGGCTGAGTGGTTGTCGCGAGGGAGTCTGCAGATCCCTCCTGGCTGACCGCTCGGGTCTCGATCCCCGTCGCCAGGATCATGCAGAGGCATCCGATCAGCACGCCGACCTTGGGCCGACAAGCCGACGCATCATGACGGTAAGAGCAGAGTGTGTGCATGGTGATTCCAGTGCCGATTCTACGGGTCGGCCGGACTGACCGTCAAACCGCCGGGATGCGCGTAGGCTTGGCGCGCGCCGGACCGGAAGGCGGCTCAAACCGACGTAGCCAAACCTCCCCGGGGAGACCTACCGGGGATGATCCCGACGTCCACAACCTGGAGCGATCGCTCTACCTGGAGGGCCAGGCCGCTTCTCAGGGCTTCCGGATGGTCAGGCCGACGGCAGCAATGCAATCCGACCCGGACCGTCGCATCTGGCGCCTCGTTGACGCCTCCAAGCGGCACCCACTAGAATCGGCATCGATGTCGCCAGACCACACACCTGCGAACGAAGGTCGTATGTCCTTCGGAGACCACCTCGAGGAGCTGCGCCGGTGTCTGGTGCGCGGTCTCATCGGCGTGCTGGTCGCCGTGATCGTCGCCCTGTGTTACTCGAAGCAGCTTCTGGCGATCATCCTCCAGCCGCTGCTGATCGTGCTCCACCAGCACAAGCAACCGCAGACGGTCACCGCCCTGAGCCCCCCCGAGACCTTCATCGCCTATCTGAAAGTCGGCTTTCTCTCCGGCCTCATCGTAGCCATGCCCTGGCTGATGTACCAGCTCTGGGCGTTTGTCGCCGCCGGTCTGTACCGCAGCGAGCAGAAGTTCGCCAAGGTATTCGTTCCCCTGGTGGCGGGGCTGTTTGCCACGGGCGTTGCCTTCCTCTACTACGTTGTGCTTCCGATCGTGCTCAACTTCTTCATCTCGTTCAGCAACAGCGTCGGACTTCCCGAACTGAACCCCACTTGGCTACAGCAGCAGATCCTCGCCATCGAGGACTCGCCTGCCACCACACAACCCGCGGTCGAGCTCCTACACCTCCCGTTGCTGGCTTCCGACCCTCCGGATCCGTCGCTGGGCGGCGCCTGGGTCAACACGTTCAAGCGGGAGCTGCGGATTATGACCGAAGACGGGTTGCTCACCACGCCACTCAAACCGGTCACGAAGAACCCCGCCGTGACCAGTCAGTTCGCCCTGCAGTTTTACATCTCCTTCGTGCTGGCGTTGGCCTTGGCCTTTGGTTTGGCGTTCGAGCTGCCGATCGTCGTCGTGTTTCTCTCGCTGATCGGTATCGTCAGTGCGGCGGACATGGCCAAGGGCCGCAAGTACGTCGCATTCGGGATAGTGATCGCCGCCGCCGTGCTCACGCCCCCCGACGTAATCAGCCAGATACTGCTGGCCATCCCGATGATGATGCTGTTTGAAGCCGGGCTGATTGTGGCCCGCATACTCGAACGCCGGCGCCTGACTGAATCAGACGCCTAGAGGCTCCCACGACGAGCTCGCCGAGGGGGGCGCAACCAGAGGGCGCATGCCCGAGCTCTTTCCCAATCCAACCGTCTACGTTCTCAGCCTGCTGATTGTGGCGGGCGCTCAGTTGATCTACGCGACAGTCGGGTTCGGCGCCGGGATGTTCTCCATCGCTCTGCTGGCACTGCTGCTGCCGGACCTGCCGGGGACCGTCACCACCCTCTTTCTGATCACCCTGGTAACCGAGGTTTGGGTGCTATGCCACGCCTGGCGACAGGCCCGCTTGCGGATGCTCCTGACCGTGCTGCCGACGGCGATCCTGGGGTTGTGGCTGGGCACCCACCTGCTGGTGACCGGAGAGGTGGGATGGCTGAAGCGTCTGCTGGGCGTGGTGGTTCTGGCGGCGGGTGCGTGGTTCCTCTACGAAGAACGGCGTAACCGTTCGGAGGCGACCGCGTCCACGTCGCTCGACGTCGGCGGAGGTGGGCGACTCCGTGCCTGGGCGAGTCTGCCCGTGGGTTTGGCCTCCGGCGTTTTGGCTGCCCTCTTCGGAACCGGCGGACCTCCGGTCATCATTCTGCTGAGAGGCTACCGCCTGGACAAGGGAGCGTTTCGTGCCACGCTGTTGTGGTTCTTCCTGCTCATGAGCGTGCTCCGGGCGGGCGGATACGCCCAGGCGGGTCTGCTCACCATGCGCGAGGTGGTCGCCGCCGGGTGGTTGTTACCGGGTTCGCTGATCGGGGTGGTGGTGGGCATGGCAGCCCACCGGCATCTCTCGGAGCGGCACTTCGCCAGGGGAGTCTCCGTGCTGCTGATCCTCTTGGGCGGACTCCTGATGTTTGGGGGTGGACGCTGAACCGAGAGTTTGTTGCCCGGTTGGCACGCGTCCGGTGTCAACAGCGTCGGACGGGTGTTCCCTCTTGGCCCGAGCGCAACCTGAGCCACCGATAACGATTGAGCGAGATCGAGACCTCCCTGCCCCCGGAGTACCCTCCTGGACCTGTGAGACCACCTAGGCCGCCAAGCAGGGCCGCAGAGGCATGTCATTTGGCCGTCGCGGGTGGTGACGCGACGGGGCATCGGTGACGCATGACGCCGCCCGCGGTGCAGCCAGGATGCCGCAGTTAAAGTGTAAGTTAAATCAGTTAGGGCGTTCCTCTGGTGGAATGTAGGAAACTGTGACAAAAAATCACAAACCCATTCGCAATCTCGGCGAGACAGGCGTATGATTGTCCGCCGTTGGGGGTCCCACCCCCGGCTGGTAAGCTGAGCAGGTGAGGGAAGGAAGCATCCACACCTTTCGTCAGCTCGATCCGGCCTCCTGATGGTGGACGTTTTCCCGCGGCAGCCGTTACCAAGGTCCGCCGCATAGGGTAGGCGCATGCGCAAACGTCGAAAAGGCCGTAGCCACGAGTACGTTCTGATCGACCTGGATACACAGGAGGACTTCTTCACTGAGGATGAACTCTGCAGGGTAGCCAACGCGAAGGCGTTGATCCCGTTGTTGCGCAACATCATTGCCTGGGCGAAGCGCAACCAGGTTCCGATGATCTCCTCGGTGGATTCGCACCGTCCGGATGAGATGTCCACTTGCGGGCTCCCACCGCATTGCGTGGACGGTTCTGCCGGCCAGCGGAAGCTGCCCTTTACGCTTCTGGACAACCGGGTTTCGGTGGAGGGGGACAACACCCTGTCCCTGCCCCTGGACCTGTTCAAGCGTCATCAGCAAGTCATCTTCCGGAAACGGACGGCGGACTTGCTGGCCAATCCAAAGGCAGATCGCTTCCTCACTCAGCTCGCTGCCCGCGAGTATGTTGTCTTCGGTCTGGGGCTGGAGCGTTCGATCAAGGCGTTGGCATTGGGCCTGATGGCCCGTGACCGGCGCGTGACGGTGATCTGCAACGGTTGTGGGTACTGGAACGCGAGTGAAGCCGAGTTCTCCCTGCGGCAGCTAGCCGCCAAAGGTGCCAACGTTATCACCGCGGAACAACTCCTGGGCCGGAAGATCGAGCGCCATGTGCGGTACTCGAAGCTGGCCAAGGAAGCCTGCCAAGTCTATCCGGCAGGGCGTTCCGGCATCTACCCCGCAGTTCCCACCAACGGCCACTCGAAGCGGAACGGTCGATCGGCTCGTTCGGGATCCTAGAGTACCGGCTCAGTCATACCGCCTGTTCCATCGCCGATTGAAGCGCATTGGGCTGCGTTTCTTGCGGGGGGACCGCCTCCTGACGGGCGCGGCTCGGATGACCCGCAGGAACATGAAACGGCACCAGGCTCCCACCGCCAAAACGAGGGGGTACCCGCTTCGGGCTGGACACGCCAGACTCAATCCCCGCGTTCCCACGAGACTATCTTTGTTCAGCCGGGGATGTTAGATTCTCCTCCGGTCGTTTGGCAGGCTGAAGGGTGCTTGGCGCCCGATGCCTGGGCCGGTGGTAGGGTAGGCGGATGTGGTCCACAACTATTGAGATCATTCAAATCCTCAACGAGTCGGCAGGCTTCCTGCTGGTGGGTTTTCTTCTAGCGGGCGTGCTGCACTGGGGTCTCAGCCGCAGCGAGTGGTTCGCGCGCATGCTCAGCACCCGGGGGAGCCGCTCGGTCTTCCTTGCGGCGGTGTTCGGGCTTCCGCTTCCGCTGTGTTCGTGCAGCGTGCTTCCGGCTGGGTTGGCTTTGCGGAAGAAGGGGGCGAGCAAAGGAGCGACGGTTTCGTTTCTGATCTCCGTTCCGGAGACGGACATCGTCTCGATCGTCATCACGTACGGGCTGCTAGGCCCGCTGATGGCGATCTTTCGTCCGTTTGCCGCTCTGGTGACGGCGATCGTCACCGGGCTGGCGGCGAACGCGACCGACCGGTGGGTGGAGCGGTCGGCGACGGATGACGGTGGTCTGGAAGTCTGCGAACCCGACTGCTGCGACAATTATCGCCGTGACAAGGGTGCGTTGTGGAACATCCTTCACTACGGGTTCGTCAAGTTCTTTGATGACATCATCGGTTCGTTACTGCTCGGGGTAATCCTGGGTGGGTTGATTACGGCTTTGCTACCGGCGCTCGAGCTGGAGCGGTTTGCGGATCAGTCGTTGTTGTCCATGCTGGTGATGCTGGTGGTGGGCATCCCCATGTACGTGTGCGCAGCCTCCTCCACGCCGATTGCCCTGGGGCTGATCGCCAGCGGGGTGAGTCCGGGGGCGGCTTTGGTTTTTCTGCTGGCTGGTCCGGCGACGAACACCGCCAGCCTGGTGGTGCTGGCGAAGCATCTGGGGCGTCCGGTGCTGGCGGTGTATCTCTGCTCGATCGCGGTGGTGAGCGTGTTGATGGGCTTGTGGCTCGACGCGCTCATGGCGGGGCCGGGTCTTTCGGGCACGGTGGTTGCGCCCCTGGAGGTGGCGCGGTCGTTCACGCCGCTGAAGGTGGGCGGTTCGGTATTGCTGCTGATCTTGTCGTACGCGAGCTTTCGGCGGACGGCAAAGTTGGAGGTGGTGGCGGAGCGTCTGCGGCGTTGGACCGGTCTTCCGTTCACGACACGGCGCACGGAAGTGGCTGCGTTGGCCGTCGCGGTTCTGGGTTATATCGGCGGCGGGTTCTTCGTGGTGGACCCGGGCGAGCGAGGCGTGGTCACCCGTTTTGGGCGCATCACTCAAGTGAACCTGGAGCCTGGTCTGCACTACCACTGGCCATACCCGGTCGGACGCGCCGAGGTGGAGTCGATCACCAAAGTCCGGCGCGTCGAGTTGGGGTTTCGGCTGGGGGGTGCTCCGCGGACGGCGGTGCAGGCTGCCACCTACGACCGCACGATGCGCGGTGAGTCGTGGATGTTGACCGGCCATGAGGACATCATCGACATTACCTGGGTGGTGCAGTATCGCGTGGTCGATTCGGAGGAGGGGTTGCTGGCGTACCTGTATGGGGTAGAGGAGCCGGAGCAACTGGTTCGCGATGCCGCGGAGGCGGCCATTCGTGCGGCGGTGGGGAGCCGCGGGATCGACACCCTGCTGACCACCGAGCGCGCCGCCGTCCAAAACGCCATCAAGACCGACCTGCTGCAACCGCTCCTGGATCAATGTGCTTCCGGTATCGAAGTCGTCGAAGTGAGCCTGCTGGATGTGCACGCCCCGCCGGACGTACACTGGGACTTTCGAGACATCGCCAGCGCCGCGGAAGACAAGATGACCTCGGTAAACTCCGCCCACGAGTATCAGGAACGAGTCGAGCGCGAAGCCCAAGGGGACGCAGCCCGTCTCGGTTACGTTGCTCGGGGGCGGGCGGTCGAGTTGGTCGAACATGCGCTCGGTGAGTCCATTGCTTTTGGAGAGCAATGGGCCGCCTACAGTGTGCATCCGGCGGTTACCCGTCTGCGCCTGTATCTGGAGTCAGTTGATGCGGTGTTCCCCACCTTCAAGAAGTACATTCACGGTGCGGGTGCGGGGGGACAGGGTCTGGACCTGTGGTTGCTCAAGGGTGATCCACCGGCGGTTGAGACTGACCTGCCGCAGTTGGGCGTGCCGCAATAGTCTGTGGAGTTGATTCGCCGTGAAGGGTATCTGGATTCTGGCGGTGCTGGCGGTCGTTGTGCTGCTGGTCTGGTCGGTGTGCTTCGCAGTTCACGAGACGCAGTACGCGATCGTCACCCGTTTCGGCAGTCCGACGCGGGTGCTCGAGGCGCCCGGATTCGGAATGAAGTGGCCGGCGCCGATCGAGAGCGTAGCCTTCTTCGACAAGCGCCTGCTTACCCTGGACGTGCCGCGTTCGGGGGAGCCGGTGCGCGAGTTTCTCACCCAGGACAAGAAGAACATCGAAGTGTCCACGTACACCGCGTGGCGCATCGCCGATCCGCTGTCCTACCTCAAAGCCGTCGGGACCCGCGCGGAGGCGGAGATGAACCTGGGGGTGATCGTCGCGTCCGAGTTGGGGAAGGTGTTGGGCAACTTCGATTTGTCTGCGCTGCTATCGACGGACAGAACGGCGTTGAAACTGCCGGTGATCATGGAGCAGGTCCGCAAGGCTTGTGCAGCCACGGCGGCGCAGGAGTACGGGATCGAGATCGTAGACTTTCGGATCAAGCGGGTGAACTTCCCGGAGCAGAATCGCAACAGCGTGTTCCAGCGCATGCGCGCGGAGCGCAAGCGCATCGCCACCCGATACCGCAGCGAAGGGGAGGAAGAGGCGACCAAGATCCGGGCGGAGGCGGACCAGAAGCGCACGGAGATTCTCGCCGAAGCCTACCGGCGTGGCCAGGAGATCGAGGGCAAGGCGGAGGCGGAGGCTACGCGCATCTACGCCGAAGCCTACGGACGGGACCCGGAGTTCTATGAGTTTCTGCGCACGCTAGAGTCGTACGAGACCTCACTCACGGCGGGCACCACGATCGTGCTCCCGCCCGACTCGCCTTACTTGAGGCTGCTCAGCCAGGTCGGAGGGGCGCTCCCGGCAAGCGTCCCGGTGGTGGAGACGCCCTCACTGCCCGCCGTTGCGCCGACGAGTTCAGTCTCGGACCAGGAGGAAGCTGATGGCAGCGCCCCGGAGTCCTGACGCGAACCGCGGTGGCAACGCCCTGCGCCATTGGGTCCGTTTCGTCTGGCTGCTGGCGCCTTTGGGTTTGCTGGTCTGGGCGGCGTCGGGTTTCTACACGGTAGGGACGGACGAAGCTGGGGTGGTCACCCGGTTCGGGCGGGTTCTGCCGGATCGGGTGGAGCCCGGGCTGCATTATGCGCTACCTTGGCCGGTGGATCGCGTGTATACGCCGCGCACCACGGACGTGAAGAACATTAACGTAGGTTTCACGACCAAGGGGGAGAAGTGGGCGGAGCGTCGGCGCTCGGACATGCTCACCGGGGATGAGAACATCCTCAAGATCATGATGGTGGTGCAGTACAAGATCCGTGATCCGGAAGCCAATCTGTTCGGGGTCGAGGATCCGCATTGGCTGGTGGAGCGCACCGTCGAGTCCGCGGTGAACCGGCTGGTCGCGGAGCGCGAGGTGGATGCGGTGTTGACCACCGCCAAGGACGAGGTCCAGGTGGAGGCGATTCGGATCGCTCAGGAACTCCTCGATGCTTATGGTGCGGGCATTTGGCTTTTGGGAGGCAATCTCCAAGTGGTGGATCCGCCGGTTCCGGTGATGGAGGCGTTCAAGGACGTAGCCAGCGCCAAGAAGGACAAGGAGCGTTTGGTGGACGAAGCCCGGGAATACGCCAGTCGCATCCTTCCGGAGGCCCGCGGTCGGGCGCAACAGGTGGTCAGCAAAGCGAAGGGGATTTCTGCCGACCGTCTGAGCCGGGCCCGCGGTGATACGGATCGATTCCTGAGTCTGTTCGAGGAATACCGCCACGCCAAAGAGATCACCCGTCGCCGGCTGTATGTCGAGAGCATGGAGCGCGTGTTCTCAAAGATGGACGTGGTGGTGCTCGATCGGCCGGCGGGGGCGGAGGCGGGGGCGGGGGCTTCACGCATTACCATCGTGGATCGGTAAGCGGTCGGCTTGGTCGGTAATCCGGCATGGGGCGGTTGTCTGTTTACAGAACGGATCGGCGGAATCATGGCGAATAGCGAAGCGATACATTGATGGACACGAGTAACGAATCCACCCAGAAGGCCGAGAAGATCGGTTGGCGTTTTCCAGCCACGTTCTGGTACGCCAACGGAGCGGAGCTGTGCGAGCGGGCCGCCTACTACGGGATGTTCATCACTCTCTTCCGCTATCTCAATGTAGATATCGGATTCACCGACATGGACACCGGGACCGTCATCGCGGTGTTCGCCGGCGGAATCTACTTCTTGCCCACCTTCATGGGCATCATGGCGGACAAGATCGGATTCAAGAAGGCCTTGATGCTGGCGTTCAGCCTGCTGACCGCCGGATACGCGGTGTTGGGGGCGTTTCAGCTCAAGTCCACCGCGATGATTGCCCTGGCTCTGATTATGTGCGGGGGGGCCATCATCAAGCCGGTCATCGCCGGAACGGTGGCTAAGTGCAGCGATTCCGCCCACCGGGCCCGGGCGATGTCGATCTTCTACATGGTAGTCAACATCGGTTCGTTCTCCGGCAAGGGGTTGGCCGGAGTGCTGAACGAGAAGCTGGGTTTACAGTACATCAATTTCTACGCCGCAGGGATGTCGTTTGCGGCGTTGATTCTGGTGACGGGTTTCTATCGCAACGTGGACACCGCGGGGACCGGCAAAACGCTCAGGGAAGCTCTGCACGGATTGGGCAAGGTTCTCCGGCACGTGCGTTTCCTCAGCCTGATCGTAATCATCGCCGGTTTCTGGCTGATCCAGGGTCAGCTTTACGGGGCGATGCCCACCTTCATCGAACGGGTGCTGGGCAAAGGGTACAAGCCGGAATGGCTGGCGAATATCAATCCGCTGACCGTTGTTATCCTGGTCGTTCCGGTTACGCACCTCATCCGGCGTTTCCGCCCGGAGAATGCGATCGGGGTGGGGTTGTTCATCATCCCGTTCACGGCGCTGGTGATTGCCCTCGGGTCGCTGGCGCAAGCCAACCTGGGTGATTCGATCAACTTGGGTCTGTACACGGGTAATCCGTTGGTGCTGGCGATCATCATCGGGATCATGCTCCAGGGTCTGGCGGAGTGCTTCTTGTCGCCGAAGTTCCTGGAGTACGCCTCCAAGCAGGCCCCCAAGGGTGAGATTGGGCTGTACCTGGGATACCAGCACTTGACCACGTTTCTAGCTTGGTCCTTCGGCTTCCTGGCGGCGGGCTTCTTGCTGGACAGGTACTGCCCTGACCCGCGCAAGCTGGACGCTCCCACGCGCCATCAGTGGCGGCTGGCCACCGATCCCAACTACCGCTTCACCCTGTCCGAACCGTTCCGCGGAGAACTGGTCGACAATGTCCCGGTCTCGCCGTCGCTGGCGCAGGTGTTGCGTGACGCCGGCTTGGATTTGCCCGGATACCCGCGGCTGATGAAGCTGAAGACGAAAGATGACTGGAAGAGCGACCCCGAGCGCGCCTGGGCGATAACGGAGGGGGTGTTCACCGTCGAAGCGCGGGTGCGGGACGCGTCGTCCGAGCAGACCATTCATGTCGTCCCCGCCGAGCCACATGAGGTGGACGACAAGGGGCTGGCGCGGGAAGGCTTCGTGCTGGACGGGGGGGTGGGCGATTACTTCGATGATGGCGAGCCGTTGGGCGAGCGCGGTAGACTGGCTCTTGCCGAACACGGAATCGTGGTATCCGAAGCCGCCATCGTGCGGGCGCAGGAGATAGGTGAGTCGGGATCAGCCGGCGACCGTTGGAGGGTGGCTTTGGAGCGCTATCATATCGAGGAAGCCAAGCTGGAGGCGGACGCCGACGCCAAGGAGAATGGGCGGGAGAGGGCGCTGCGCGACGTCCTGATCTATGCGCACACGGCACGCGCGCCGGAGACCACTCCGCCTTTGCCCGACGAATACGCCCACGCCCACCACATCTGGTACGCGTTCAGCGGCGTTGGTTTCGCCGCCTTCATTGGCCTGCTGGTCTTCAAGTTCGTCACCGGATCGATCGATCGGCGGCAGGCGGCTGCGGAATCTCATTCTGGCGGCTAGTGCCTTGATTCAGTTGGATGCGCGGGTGCCGCGGGCGTTTACCGAACCGCGCCGCGACCGTGAGGGAGCGGAGATGCCGGCAACAAGCTTCCCCGCGAGGAGACCGCTTCCTGACGGGCGCGGCTCGGATGCCCCGCAGCTTTAAACGATCCGGTGCATTGGAAGTGCGGTGCAAGGCGGTACCCAGCGGCGCGGTGCCGCATCAGAGGAGTGTGCGGTTGCGAATCGCTCTCGCTCAAACCCAACCCGGGCCGGATCGTGCTCGGAACCTGGAGCATGTGGTTCATCTGCTGGAGCAGGCGGCGGCCGACGGCGCCGGGATTATTGCCTTTCCGGAGTTGGCGTTGTCCCGCTTCTTTCCGCAACACCCGGAGAACGCGGAGGCTACGGCGCTCGCCGAGCCCATTCCCGGTCCGACCACCGACGTGTTGAGCAAGAGGGCTCGGGCCTTGTCGCTGGTGGTGGTGTTTAACCTCTACGAATCCGACGGATCTGGTTGCTGCTTCGACAGCTCCCCGGTGATCGACGCGGATGGGCAGCTTCTGGGCGTGACCCGGATGGTGCATATCACCGACTATCCGGGGTTTCACGAGCGAGCTTACTATCATCCGGGGGATCGGGGGGCGCCGGTTTACGCAACCCGCGCGGGACGGGTCGGAGTGGCGATTTGTTACGATCGACACTATCCCGAATACATGCGGTCCTTGGGAGCGGGAGGGGCGGAGATCGTGGTCATTCCGCAAGCGGGCGTCGTGGGCGAGTGGCCCGAGGGTCTCTACGAGGCGGAAGTGCGCACGGCGGCGTTCCAGAACGGTTACTACGCCGCACTGTGCAACCGGACCGGTCGCGAAGAGGGGCTGGAGTTCGCCGGAGAGTCTTTCGTGGTCGATCCGCAGGGCGTCGTGCTGAATCGAGCTGCTCGAAGCCAGGAGGATCTGCTGCTGGTAGACTGTGATCTTGAAGCCTGCGCGCGCTCCACCGCCAGGAGGTTGTTCTGGCGCGATCGCCGACCGGAGCTCTACGCCGACTGGCTGAGGTGACCTCCGCGACCATGCCTTCGACTGAACCAGCCCTTGCCTCCGCTCGGTCCGAGCGATTGGTCTCCCTGGATGTGTTCCGCGGGATCACGATCGCCGGGATGATCCTGGTCAACAATCCGGGAAGCTGGAGCCGGGTCTATCCGCCGCTGCGTCATGCTACTTGGCACGGCTGGACCCCGACGGACCTGGTGTTCCCCTTCTTTCTGTTCATTGTCGGGGTGGCGATGGCGTTCTCTTTCGGGAAGCGCGCCGCCCAGCGACAGGGTACAGCCTTACGAGTCGCCCACGTTCTGCGCCGAACCGTCGTTCTGTTCTTGCTCGGTCTGATCATGGGGGGGTTCACCAACTGGAGGCTGATCGGTCCGTACGTGCTGGTGATAGTCGGTCTGGGGTTCCTGTTTGCTGACGAACCGGTCCTGTCGTGGCCGAGCGCCGGGAGAATCCGGGCGCGCAAAGCCGTGGCTGGGTTGGCCTTGGTGGGGGGAGTGCTCTGGTTTGTGCTGGATTTCGCCTGGTTTCAGGAATCCTCCATACGCGTACCGGGGGTGTTGCAGCGGATTGCGCTGTGCTACTTCATAGCCTCGATCATCGTAATGATCTGCGGGACGCGTGGACGGGTTCTGTGTGTGCTGGGCTTGTTGATCGGGTACTGGGTAATCGTGGCGAACGTTTCCGCTCCCGCCGGTTACAGCGCGGATCTTGAAGGTCCGGGGGGGCTGTTGCACGATTGGATCGATGCCGCCTTGCTGGGTGACCACCTCTACCGACATCGACCCGATCCGGAGGGGCTGTTGAGCACCCTGCCTGCGGTGGCCACCACGCTGCTGGGGGTGCTGACGGGGAGCTGGCTTCGCTCGGGGCGGGATCGCACCGAGAAGGTTGTGGGGATGTTCATGATGGCCAACCTGGCGGTCTTTGCCGGGTGGTGCATGGGACATTGGTTTCCGATCAACAAGAAAATCTGGACCAGCTCCTATGTGGTTCTCACCGCTGGCCTGGCGCTGCACTTCCTGGCGATGTGCTACTACTGGATAGATGTCCGGGGGCGGCGAAGGTGGTGCTTCCCCTTTGTGGTGTTTGGTACCAATCCCATTCTGGTGTTCTTCGCATCCGGGCTGGTGGCGGTCACGATGGCTCGCTGCCGCTTCGCGACTGCGGACGGCGGGCTGATCTCACTCAAGACCTGGATCTACCGAAACCTGTTCGTATCCTGGGCCGGAGAGTTGAACGGCTCACTGGCATATGCCCTTGCCTACATCACCCTCTGGTGCTTGTTGCTCGTTCCCCTCTATCGCCGGCGTATCTTCATCAAGATCTAGCTCGGATTGCTCTCCCCGCCCAAACCGCGCGACCGAATGCGGGGACATCGTCGCGGCGTGGTTGGACGGTCCATTCTGACGGGGTATGCTCTGGTCGGTGGACACCGAGTCCGTCGGGGCTGACCGTGTGAATCGGCGAGGCAGCGCCGGGAGGCGACCGAGGTGTGCAAATGACCTGCACGCAAGGTAATCCGGTTACGAATCGACCGCCATGGCGATCTCCAACCTTGTGGGCGCTGGTGGGTATTCTGGCGGTCAGCGCTCTGGTCCGGGGTCTGTATCTGCGCGAGATCATGGACCAGCCGGGCTTCGACCAACCCGCCGTGGATGCCGGGACGCATCACTACTGGGCCCGTGGTCTGGCCACCGGAGACTGGACGCCACCGCCGGGCCGACCGGACCCCGGTATCCCCCACACCCCCTTCGTGAGACCTCCCGGGTACCCCTACTTTCTGGCGCTGATCTACTCAGCGATGGGAACCGGGCCGATTGCGCCGCGGGTCGTGCAGATGGCTCTCGGACTGGTCAACACAATCCTCGCCTTCGTGATCGGTCGCAGGTGGTACGGTCGGGCGGTGGGGCTCACCTGGGCTGGGTTCATGGGGGGGTACTGGGCGTTCATCCACTTCGAGGGTGAACTTCAGGCTACAACCCTTTTCGTCACCCTGCTCTTGACGTTGATCTATGTGCTGGGGCGATGGAGCGAGCGCCGGCGTTGGGGGCGGGGGCAGGCTGCCATCGCCGGCGGTCTGATTGGGGTGACGGCGCTGTTGCGGCCGAACGCCCTTCCGGTGGCGGCTGCGGTGGCTTTGTGGATGCTGGTCGTCGCTCGTCGCCGCGGGTCGATGCGCCAGGGAATCGCCAGTGCGGGGGTCATGCTGGTCTGCTGCGGTTTGGGCGTTGCGCCGGCGCTGGTGCGGAACTACATGGTGGCGGGCGAATTCGTGCTGGTCTCCGCCAACGGAGGGATCAACTTCTTCATCGGGAACAATGAGGCGGCGACCGGGCTTCCCTCGGGGACCATTCCGGGGGTAGGCCGCTTTGCCGATTGCTTCGACTACCCGGCGTTGGTGACCACGATCGAACGTCAGGTCGGCAAGCGCATGAGCTACTCGGAGATATCAGCCCACTTCAGCAATCGGGGGCTGGAGTATGTCCGGTCCCACCCTGGTGAGACCCTCCGCCTCACGGCGGAGAAAGCCTTGCTGTTCTGGGGGCCTTGGGAGATTGCCAATAACAAGGAGATCCACTACGAGCGGGTCTTCTCCGCCGTGCTGTCGCACCTGCCGGGCAACTTCTCCGCAGTGCTTGCCCTGGCTATGGTCGGGGGAGGGGTTCTGCTGATCGACCTCCGCCGGCGCGTTACCGCTTCTGCGGCGGAGGCAGAGTCGCTCGAACGCCGTCGCGACATTTCGCTGCTGCTGGTGCTGACTGTCGCGGTTCTGTTCGCGGCGATCCTCCCGTTCTTCGTGTGCGCCCGGTATCGCGTTCCGATTGTCCCGCACCTGCTGCTGTTCTCCGCGTATGGCGTGGTCGGAGTGGTGCGGCTAGCGGCGGCGCGGCGTTGGGTCGTGGTGGGGCCGATGGTCTTGGGGGGGGCGGTCGCCTATGTCGGCGCGAGCACCCCCTTGGTTCCCGGTGGCCCGGATTTGTTTCGCTGGTACTTCGATCGCGGGGCGGCGTACAGTCGCCTGGGCGACAACGAGCGCGCCTTGCGCCACTACGAAGCTGCTCTGGAAGATACTCCAGACGTGCCTCTGGCGCGCATGGGGGCCGCCCGAGTGTTGCTCAGCCAGGACCGCGCGGAAGAAGCCGCCGAACACATGCGGTACATCCTGCGCTACGTTCACCCACATGCGGCGGAGGCCCATCACCTGCTGGCCAGAGCGCTGCGCATGCAGGGAGACGTGGACCAGGGGATCATCCACTACGGCGAGTCTCTGCGGATCAAACCGGATGCCCTGCCGGTTCGGCTGGACTTGGCGCGGTGGCTGCGCGAACTCGACCGACTCGAAGACGCCGTCGTCGAGTATCAACATGCCCTGGTGACCGAACCCGACAACGCGACGGTGCTCTACGAGCTGGGGTTGGCGTTACGCGATGTCGGGCGGGCGAACGAGGCGGATCGGTATTGGCGCGCGGCGGCTCGCCTGGCGCCGGAGCGTCGCGAGCAGTTGGCGTTAATGGGCATCGTGCTCAGCCCGGAACATCCGACCGGGCCTGAGTCTGCGTCTACACCGGAGGCATCCACGGTTGACGAACTGGAACACCGCGGAGACCAACTCGCTGCGGTGGGGAGAACGCAACAAGCCATCGACGCGTATCGGGCGGCGCTGGTGATTGAGGCAGCCAGCCCGGTCCTGCAGTACAAGCTGGCGGAGGCGCTGTCCGCCGCGGGGCGGTTTGAGGACGCGCTGCCGCACTACCAGCGAGCACTCGAGATCAGCCCGGAACAGGCTGTTGTGCATGTGGGGTTGGGGATTGCCTATGGTCGGTTGGATGATGCGGCGGCGGCGGTCAAGCACTATCGAGCGGCGACGCGCCTGGATCCGGACAACCTTTCTGCGCACTACAATCTGGGCGTCGTGTTGGGTGACGGACTGGAGCGCTATTCGGAAGCGATCAACGCATTGGGCAAAGCGTTGACGATTAGCCGATCCGCCGGTCGGGCTGACTTAGTGGAGCGCATCTCCGAGCGGATCGAGAGATTCCGCATTGCGGCGGCTGAGGGGAAGCCCGGGGATGCGAAGTGAACCTGAGGACACCACACGGCAACGGGTGTATCCGGCCCCGAGTTCCGCTTACGCCCAGATCCGGAGGGTTGCATGATGTTCTCCAAACGTGTAACCTGCTGCAAGGGCTATACTTGGGGCGATTAACTCAGCGGCTAGAGTGCCTCCCTTACAAGGAGGAAGTCGCAGGTTCGATCCCTGCATCGCCCAATGACGGGTTGTCCGGCCTCACGCCGGGCTTTCACATGCGAACGACTTCAACTGACAAGCGGTAGTTCAACGAACACGCCGGGCCGGTCAGGGGTCGTGGAGCCGGGATTGCCGGCGCGGTGTCAATCGAGCTACTCCGCTCGGCTGGAGACCCAAACGGGGCTGGACCAGGCTGTCTCGCCGTCGGCCTGGAGGACTCGCAGATAGTAGTAGTTCCGCCGACGAAGAATCGTGTGGTCCTTGGTTCTGATGGCCACGCGACGCTCTCTGGGCTTCCCCTTTGCGATGATCAATCGATCTGATGGTCCGAGAGTGTGCCTGCGAATTCCCGGCTTCATCTGGCCGACGTCGATTGTTCTCTCGTATTCACCCAACGTCAGATTCAGCTTGGGGTCATTCGCGGGCAGGTCCAGGACTACGCCGTCCCAGTCTCCTCGGGTCTGCGAATGCCAGCGCACTTCGCCTGCGCCGTTTTCATCGGCGCGATCCTTGGGGAAATCAAAGGAGCAGACGTTGCGGAGAGAAACCCGGCCGTGATCGGCACTTGCGCCACCGCGCCAGTCGACGTGCCGCAGGTGGTGGCTCCAGAGAGACTCATCGAAGTTACTCAGGTCCGCCTGCTCGACTCGGTTGCTCCAGAGTAGGGTTAGCTCCCTCGGCCCGTCACACCTGCTTTCCCATGTATGAATGACGCTCCCGTTCTTCACGACCTCGATCAGGAGCAAGGGTGCGGTTCCGAGGACCTCGGCTTCGATCTCTGGAGCTTGAGATGCTTCAAGGAGCGTGCCCATCGGCTTGCCGTTGATGCGAAAGTCGACGAACACGCGCGGCCCAGATGTAGCATACACCGAGCGTTCCTCCAGGGCGTCAAGCAGCGCCGTGCGTGAGTTCTCCGGGGTGTAAGCCGCGGTCAGGCCACCGTGGGCGAGGTGGCCGGCAGCATTCCCGGGAGGGAACCCACCTATCTGGCCGCAGTGTGAATCCGAAGCGGCGACAAAGCCCACCGTGTATCCCCGTTGCAGTGCAAGCTCGCCAAAGGCCTCGAAGCTCCCATGAACGGAGTAGATTTCAGCGACGCTCTCCAACGCGGGGTTATGGTAGTCCCAATTGCCGACGGCTCCGCCCACGTGCGGAATCACCCGCGCGCGGGGGACCTCCGCAGCTTCGAGACAGCGGTACAGTTTCGTCAGGGTATGGCTGTCCGGGCTTTCGGCCCCGAACAGAGGCGCCGCGCCGTCTGCGTAGAAAATGTTGTGGTCTCCATACGGCGCGATCGTGCTGAGCGTCACTCTCGCCGGCGACCATTCGTAGGCCAGGATGGCGCAGAAGTGCGGAGGATCGTGATGGCTCCGGACCGCGGTGTTAACGGCCTTCCACATGTCGACCACATCGAAGTCGGGGGCGTCCAACTCGACGTCGTGGTCGGTGATGGCTGCGAAGTCCAGCAGTGCGCGTTGCCTGGCGAATCGGAGATAGTCATCGGCGTTTCCGTAGCCGTCGGAATACTCCGTGTGGCCGTGCAACTCCCCCCACACGATGCGACGCTGGGGAGAGTGCGCCACGCACTTGATCGGGTTACTCTCTCCTGACACGTCGCCCCGCTCGCTCTTGATGGTGACCCAGTATGCCCCGGGAGCCTCAAGCACGAGGCCCGGGATAGTGAGCGTTCCCGAATCCTTGGGCGTCATCACAGCTTCACGGAGAAGACGACCGCCGATGAGGACATTCAACTGTCCTTCGAAAGACGTAACGACGTTGCGAAACGCGTCCTCGACGACCACCTTCAGGTCGAAAGGCGATCCGACCTGCACGATGGTCGGGGCCACAGCGAACAGCCGATGTGGATCCGCGAGCGGATGAACGGCTACCTGCGGCAGATTCTCGAGCCTTCGATAGACGGGGAACCCGCCGTCGGCGACCTCCGTACAATCCTCAACGCGGAGGCCGGCCGCCTGCTCGGCGATGAGCGGAGCCTGAAACCCGGGACTCCCCTGGCCAGTGTCCCCGAGGACTACGCGGATCTGCTCCCCCTCGCGCAACGGTGCATCGAGTACGCGAACCAGGATCCTTCCTTGGGTGAACGGGTATTCCAGCAGCCCGCGGTGCTCGGACGTGTAGTCGAGTCGACACTCTCCGGTGGTGCTCACACTCGAGTAGTTCTTCGCCTTTGGGTCCGCAAACTGAGGCTCGCCCCACGTGCGCGTAAAGTGCCACGAAACGCGGATCCCTCCACCGACGGGCAGACCGCCTTCCGCAGCGGTATAGGTGATCGTCCATGTGCCAACTGTGTTTGCCCGTGCCACGCTGGGGCTGATCGTAGCGGTTCCCCTCCCGTAACCACCTCGCTCCAAGCCGGCAATCCGGAACAGAGCCTGGTTGGTGACGTTCTGGATCTCGATTTCACCGTCCAGTTCCTGTGTCGTTTCACCAGGTTTCAATGCGCCGACGGCGAAGGCGAAGTTGTGAGTCGCGGTGTAGATGGACACGGTGGCGTCGTCGGGCGCGCGGACCGTCACGTATGCTCCTTCGGCATCGATGTACGTTGTGGACCGCCACGCGTTTGCGGAGGCCCGCATCGAGTCGTAGGGGATCTCGTGACGGATGAACGGGGTCACGTCGATGACCTCGCCGGCGTCCAGCTCGGCATGGCCATCCCAAACCTGTCGTGTGGTCGAGCGGAGTCCCCATCTGATGCAGAAGCGATGGATCTTCCACTCCCCGCGCTCGGCCGGCTGGGCAGCCTCCGCCGTGATTCCCGTCCGTGCCGCGCCAACAACCAATGCGGCGAGGCAAATCGCGACTGCGGTTCGTTTCATGACGGCTCCTGCCTGAAAGGCTCTTGCAGTCCCGGGGCGGACGAGACTTGTCACTCTGGTTTCGCGCGAGTCACCCAGATGGGGCTCGACCAAGCCATTTCGCTTGTCGTCTTCGACCACGGGCTTCGATACTGCTCATCCACCTGCGTCACTCGAACGTAGTACATGCTGTCACCTGCAAACTCGCCGTCCACGTGCCCGAAGACGCAGACCTCCGCCTCCGGATGCTCCGATCGAATCGTTTCGTACTTGGTCCCGTCATACTTCACGAGCTCCACGGAGCGGATCATGTTTGTCCCGGCCACCTTCACCTCGAGCGACGGCGGCGCGCTGGTGGTGTATTCTTCTCCCATCCAGTGCCCGTCAGCCGTGAACTCGAGCAGGATCCGTGTACCGGTGGTTGCGTACGTGCGTCGTTGCTGGATCGCGTCCCAGAGGGGTCCTCGGTCATTGGACTTCGCCCAGACAGCCGCCAGCCCACCAGCGTGTTGGCTGTCAACCGTGCGGTTATCCGCACCAGGGTGCCCCGTGTGATTGTCGGTGGATCCGATGACGCCGATTCGATGGCCGCGATGCCAGGCGTACTGATAGGACCATCGGTTGTCGATCCCCAGCTCGAAGCGCTGCGGTTCATCGCCCGGTTGGAGGAGGAACCGGCTGTTCCATAGCGAGTAGATCTCCCCGACTCTCCGAATACGGTTTTCGGCATCGCTCCATATGTCGTGATCTGGCTGAGCCCACATCGCGTGGGGGATCATCACGGCGGGCACGCCCTGCCGTCGCAGACCATCGTATAGTGCGGTTTTCGTCGGATACTCGAAATGGTCCAGTACT
>JAAEQG010001229.1 GCA_024231775.1 bacterium | reverse complement strand
TGATCAACGACGTGCCGGAGACAGAGCGGGGCGTGATCTACTGCGGGCTGTGCAGCCAGTACGCCAACCCCAGAAAGCGCGCCCGCGCTGCCCGGTACGCCGCGATCCCCACCCTACCGGGGATGGACCCGCCCTACCAGTTGCACCCACCGTGCCCCACGATCCGGCTGCGTCAGCTTCAGGCTATCCTGCGGAAACTCTGCGACGAGTGCATTATGATCACTCGTGAGCAAGGCGCAGTCATCCCCGATAGCCGCAACCACCGGGGGTGGGATTACGCGACACGGTGGTGGCCGACCTAACACACGAAAAACAACACGAAATACAAGGAGGTGCAAGATGCACTGGACCGAAAGACAGACGGCCATCGCCCGCATCGGCGCAGAGTTGCGTCAGCGGGGCTGGACCGTCCACGGATACTCCGATGCCCACTCGGACATGATGGCAGACTATTACGCCCCGGCCAGTTGGGACGGCGTCGCAACGCATCCCGATCACGCGGGCATCACAGTCTGCGTCGACGTGGGCAGCTACACCCAGGAACGCTACCAGGGCCAGAACGACCGGCCCCTGGTCCGTCACGCGACCCGCAAGGGCCGGACGTGGCACGTCGAACGCGACGGCCACGTCGTCAGGA
>JAAEQG010001228.1 GCA_024231775.1 bacterium | reverse complement strand
GGATCTGGATGCAAAGGGTCGAGAGGCTCTCGGCAACCTTCGCCGGTCCGGGTTCACCCACATTCGTTCGGTGTGCGCCCGCCGACTCTACCTGCTCCACGGAACGCTCGACCTCGACGCCGTGGAGCACGTCGCCCGCGCCTTGCTGTGCGATCCCGTAACACAGACCTGCGCCTGCACTCCCGATTCGCCCGCTCTGGTCTGTCCGGAGGACGACGCCCTGTCCGCTGCGGTCATCGAAGTTCACTACCAGGCGGGGGTTATGGACCCGGTGGCGTTGAGTGCCCGCAAGGCGCTCAACGAGCACCTCGCCGCCCTCAGCCCCGACCGGCCTGCGCACGTCGATCAACTGCGCACGGCGTGGGCTTACCTCCTCGACGGAGCCGGCGATGACGAAGAGTTAGACCGCATCGCCCGCACCGCCCTGGCGAACGAGTGCATCGAAACCGTCTACATCCGTGGACAGCAACGGTCCGACCAGCGCCCGGTGGTCATGCCCCAAGCCAAGGGCCGGGCATTCGACGTCCGGACCGTGAGCCTGCGTCATCTCGAAGATGATGATCTGGACCGCCTCTCCCGCCAGGCACACCTGTTCCTCTCTCGTAGCGAGATGGAGACCATCCGCGACTACTTTCGAGCTAAGGAGCGCGAGCCGACCGACCTGGAACTCGAGACTCTGGCCCAGACCTGGTCGGAGCACTGCGTGCACAAGACGCTCAGGAGTGCCGTGGTTTATCGGGGGGATGATTTTGGACGTGCGGGGCAGGTCGAAGCCAAGTTTGACAATCTACTCGGCGAGACGATCGTCGCAGCTACGCGGGAGCTGAACCGCGACTGGTGCCTGTCCGTCTTCGAGGACAACGCGGGGGTTATTGCGTTCGACGATGACTACGGGATCGCCTTCAAAGTCGAGACCCACAACCACCCCTCCGCCATCGAACCCTACGGCGGCGCCGCCACCGGAATCGGCGGGTGCATTCGCGACATCATGGGCTGTGGACTGGGAGCCAAGCCCATCGCCTCGACGGATGTGTTCTGCGTAGCTTCGCCGGACTATCCGGAAAACCGCTTGCCCCGGGGCGTCCTGCACCCCGCCCGGGTGCTCAAGGGAATCGTCGCCGGGGTTCGCGACTACGGAAACCGCATGGGTATCCCCACGGTCAATGGGGCGGTCTACTTCGACCCGCGCTATCTTGCCAACCCCCTGGTGTTCTGTGGTTCCGTGGGGCTGATCCCTCGGGAGCACATCGCCAAGAAGCCTCGAACCGGAGACCACATCGTCGTGCTCGGGGGTCGCACCGGGCGTGATGGTATTCACGGGGCGACCTTCTCTTCCGCGGAGCTTACCGAGACCCACGCCGACGAGTTTTCCCACGCGGTGCAGATCGGAAACCCCCTCGAACAGAAGAAGGTGCTCGATGTTCTCCTCCAGGCCCGCGACCATCCGGCTGGGTGTCTCTACACCGCGATGACCGACTGCGGGGCGGGCGGGTTGAGCAGCGCCGTCGGCGAGATGGGCCAACAGCTCGGCGCGGTTGTGGATCTCGAGGGCGTCCCCCTCAAGTACGCCGGACTCCGCTACGACGAGATCTGGATATCCGAAGCCCAGGAGCGCATGGTTCTGGCGGTTCCGCCGGAACGGTTGGCGGATCTGCTCGACCTCTGTGCGGCGGAGGACGTGGAAGCGTCGGTCATCGGTACATTCTCCGATGACCAGCGGCTGGTCGTTCGTTATGACCGCACCGTCGTCGGCGATCTCGACATGAACTTCCTGCACGACGGTCTGCCGCGCATCCCCCGAGAGGCTACCTGGACGGCGAATCCTGCTAGTCAGAGCCCGAAGCGCCAGCGCCGGGTTACGAAACCGGGCAGCGCCCCGCGCGTCGGACCCGTCGCTGGCGCTTCGGGCTCTGATGAAGTGCGGCACGCCCCCGGCGACCTGACCGGAACGTTGCTCGAAGAGCTGAGCACGTACAACATCGCCTCCAAGGACTGGATCATTCGCCAATACGACCACGAGGTGCAGGGCGGCAGTGTGGTCAAACCACTCTGCGGACCGGGAGAAGGCCCCGGTGACGCCGCTGTGTTGCGGCCTCTGCTGGACAGTTGGCGCGGGATCGCCCTCGGCGGCGGGCTTTGCCCCGAAGTCTCCGAGCAGGATCCATATCGCATGGCGGTGTCCGCCGTGGACGAAGCCTTGCGCAACGTGATCTGCGTGGGGGCGAACCCTGCCCGCGTCGCCATCCTGGACAACTTCTGCTGGGGCGGGTGTGACACCGCCGAAACCATGGGGACCCTGGTCCGCGCGTGCAAGGGCGCCTACGACGCTGCCTTGGCTTACGGGCTGCCGTTCATCTCCGGAAAGGACTCGCTCAACAACCAGTTTTCGCAAACCGCCGAACAGGCCCGCCTGCTGGATCTGCCCGAGAGGATCGCTGTTCCCGAGACGCTGCTGATCAGTGCCGTGGGCATTATCGACGACGTGCGTCGCTGCCTGACCCCTGATCTCAAGCGACCCGGCATGCTCTTGGTGTGGGTCGCTCGCCCGTGGGCTGCCTGCGGTCTGGAGCAAGCTTTCAAGACGCATACGCTGGTCTCCAAAGCGGTTCGGAGTGGTGAGGTCAGCTCCGCTCATGACCTCGGTGACGGTGGGCTCGCGGTCGCTCTGGCAGAGATGTGCATTGCCGGCGGACTCGGAGCCAGCGTCCAACTCGACGCCATCAACGGCGACGACCCCTTCGACCAGCTCTTCGAGGAGTACCCCACCGGTTACCTGCTGGAATGCGCGGATGAAGATCAGGCCCGGCGTCTGGACGCCGTGTGCATCGGAAGGACCGTCGCCGAGCCTCGGCTGACGGTCACCACAGACGGACGCGTGCTCATCGACGCCGACGTGCCCACCCTTTCCGAAGCGTGGCGCCAGCCGCTGACCCGTAGAATGGAGGGCGAACCCCCCCGATGACCACTCGCGTGTTGATTCTGCGGGCTGCGGGCACCAATTGCGACGTGGAGACCGCCCACGCCTGGACGCTCGCCGGAGCGGAGACCCACACGCTCCACGTCCGCCAGCTCATCGAGCAGCCCACTCGCCTGCGCGACTTTCAGGCTTTGACATCCCCGGTGGATTCAGCTACGGCGACGACATCGCCGCGGGGACCATTCTCGCCGACCAGTTGCGTCGATCCGCCGGTGAGGAGCTGCTCCGCTTCATCGAGGACGGCAAGCTCATTCTGGGGATCTGCAACGGGTTTCAAGTGCTGGTCAAAACCGGACTTCTGCCCTACCCGAATCGAAGTGCCAGAGATGTGACACTTGCGTTCAATGCCCGCGGCCGCTTTGAAGCCCGCTGGGTGCGCCTGCGCACCGGACGCACCCGGTGTCGGTTCCTTACTCCGGACACGACCCTGGAGCTGCCCGTCGCCCATGCCGAAGGGCGTTTAGCCGGTCCGGACGAAGCGGGATGGCGCCGCTTGCTCGCCGAGCAATGCGCCGCCCTGTTCTACGACGCCGAGGACACCCCCTGCGGATATCCGGAGAATCCCAATGGAAGCGTCGGCGACCTGGCTGGGCTCACCGATCCGTCCGGGCAGGTCTTCGGCCTCATGCCCCATCCCGAGCGCTTCGTGAACCCGACCCAGCACCCCCTATGGACCCGGCGGCGGCCCGAAGGTGAACCGGACGGACTGACCATCTTCAAGACGGCGCTCGCCTGGCTGAAGGCGTAGCTCCCCCGCCGTTCTCGACACCGCTCCCGGCGCTAAGGTACCATCTTGCGGGGTGCCCCGTCCTTTGTGCGGCAAAGGGTGGGGCTTATCACCGGAGACCGCTCAGAGTGCGAGATCGCTGCCCTTGGCTACACGCATCCCCATCTCGATGACTCGACCCGCACGGCGGGCGCGTTGGTACGGAGGCGCGGTGGTCTTGATGCTGCTGGCCGGTCTCGCTCTGCTGGGCTGGCGGTGGACCTCGCCGGAGCAGGTGCGCCGCCGATGCGTGGACTACCTCGAACGGTTCACTTCCGGCGAGGTGAGCATCGCCGCCGCATCGTTCAGTCTCTTTGACGGCATCCGTCTCGAAGGCGTGCGGGTTACCGAACCCCCCTCCACCCAGCAGCCCGCAGTCTCGCCGCTTCAGTTCTTCGAATGCGCCAACGTGCTCTTGATGCATGATCCGCTCGCCCTGATCCGCGGGCGCCTGACCGTGGAGGAGGTTGTGGCGGTCAGCCCCGTATTGCACCTGATCCGCTCAGACGATACCGGAGCGTACAACCTCAGCCGTGTCCTCGGAGGGAGGATCCCCGCCGGTACCACGCGCACCAAACATCTGCCCGTCGTACGGTTGCGCCACGCGGCACTGATCGTGGAACGTGAGGACGGCGGGACTCGTCGAGAGGTCGAGCGGATCAACCTCAGCCTCGTGGCTACCCCCATTCGAGAATCGCAGCCTGCCTACCTGATTACCTGGAAGCGCGGCGGAACCGATTTTGCCCAGGGACGATCGCGTTTTAACCTCGAACGCCTTCTGCTGGAGGATCTGGAGGGCGGACTGCCTTGGCTGACCCTGGAGACCGGGATGCTGGCGGTCGCCGCTCAGGTCCCCGAAGTGGACCATTGGTTTCGGATCCTCGGGGTGGGCGGACAGCTCAAGGCGGAAGGGTATGATCTGTCCTTTGGCACCGAACAGCGAGAGCAAGCTCGCCTGACCCTGCGTTTGCGCGACGCGTCACTTTCCTTGCCCATCGACGAGCAGGAGCAAGACCTACCTCTGGGCCAGCGCTACCTCCGGTTCGACGACGTCTCCGGGGTGGCGGAACTGTCCTCGACCCGCGCCGGACTGGACTTTACCGGGTCGTTTCACGGCGCCGCTTGCCGGGTATCCGTTACGCTTGAAGGCGAGATCGGCCCGCAGGTGAGCGTTGACGACCTCAGCCTCACCGCCTCCATGTCCTGCAACAACCTGACCCTGCCTCGCGTGGACCCAGGCGATGCGGAACCCGCGCGCCGTCTGGTCCGGTGCTGGCGCCCGCTGCGCAGCTTTTACCGGGACTTCGATCCCCACGGGCAGGTCTCGCTCGACATCACCGTCGCCAAAGCCTCCGGCCCCGATCAGCCGCTCCGCCTCGAGCACGGAATCCTCACCGTCCTGGAGGTCGACGCCAGCTATCGCACCTTCCCCTACCGCATTCGCAGCCTCGAGGGGACCGTGGAGTTCACTCCGGATGGCATCTACCTCCGTCGGCTGACCGGTGAGCACGGCGGCGCCCCCATTGTGACCACCGGTTGGCTGGCCCAGTCCCGCTGGTACACCGACGCCGATCTCCAATTCACGGCGAAACGCGTCGCCCTCGATGACGACCTTCATGATGCGGTCAACCCACGCTACCGGAAACTCTGGGACACCTTCGCCCTCGAGGGATCCGCCGACATCACCGTGGACATGCACCGCTCCGGAGCGACCGCCGACCATCACGTACCCTACACCACTACGATTGACGCCCAGCTCATCAACAGTCGGGCCTGCTACGCCGGATTCCCCTTTCCGGTCGAGGATCTATCCGGCGGGGTGAACCTGTCCGGGGGGCGCCTGACGGTGAAGCAGCTTTCCGGAAGCAACGGCGCCGCCCGCATCAACGTGGATGGACACGCCGACCTGACCCGGGACGGAGTGGCTGACCTGGATCTCCGGCTGGAGGCGGAAGACCTCGATTTCGACGGCCGGATTACCGCCGCCCTTCCCGAGCAGGCCCGCGCCCGGGTGGATCTCTTCGCCCCGAGGGGTACGTTCGATCTCGCCGGCAACGTGACCTTCGATCCTGTCGCTCGCCGCACCCGATACGGTCTGTCGGCGACGCTCACCGACGTGGAAGTCACCTACCGCGAAATCCCCGTGCCCGTGCAGCACGTTCGCGGATGCGTTCTGCTGGAACCCGAGCGCGTGACCATCGGCCCCCTCACCGGCCGGCGCGGCGCCACTGAGGTCACCTTCAGCGGCATGTTCACCCCGAGTGGCGAACACGCCGAAGGGCACGCGGTGGTGACCTGTGCGAACCTGTTCGCCGATGAAGCTCTGTTGGCTGCTCTGCCCGAACGCATCGGTTCGGTCTGTCGGGCTTTGAACATCGAGGGACCGGTCAACACCCAGACCCGCTACGAAGTCTCCGGCGCTGAGGACCCCACCCCCAATTACACCACCACCATCGACGCCGCGGGAACCTCCCTGCGCCCGGAACCGTTCCCCTACGAGCTCGCCATCCAAAGCGGTACCGTAGTCGTCGATCCATGGAGCATCGCTCTCCAGGACGTGCAGGCGACCCACGGAGCCGCTCACGTCGACATCGATGGAACTTTGGTTCTGGCCGACCGCTCCGTCGAAGGGGAGTTCGCCATCGCCGCGACCGACCTGGCCCTCGACGAAGAGATGCGCCTGGCTTTGCCCTGGCGCTGGCGCCGAACCTGGAACAAGCTGACCCCGGCCGGAACGGTGGACCTGCTGCTCGAGCGGCTGGCCTATCGGCGCCCGGACCAGGCTTCGTCGGCGGACTGGGCTTTCGACGGAAAGCTCATCACCCGAGACGTCGAGCTGGACACCGGGGTGCGCATCACCGGTGTCAACGGAACGGTGACGGGGGGCGGAACCGTCACCCCACAGGGGTTGTCCGCTGTCGGGGATCTGGTCCTCCAGGACCTGGCGCTCAACGACCGGCGGGTGAGCCGTGTTCGCGGACGGGTGGAGCGCTCCGCGTCCGACGGTTGGCTGGCTTTCCGAGAGCTCTCCGGGGAAGTCTACGGCGGGTTGGCTTCTGGAGAGGTCAACCTGCGCCAGACCGAGGGACCGCCGCAATATGATCTATCCGTCACCATGCAGAATGTCGATCTCCGATCCTTTCTCGGCGCCAAACCGGGGTCGGGACAACGCTACCAGGAGGTCTCCGGACGAATGGACGCCCACCTCGGCCTGACCGGCACCACCGGCGACGCGGACACCCGTCGTGGTGAGGGCAAGGTCCACGTCCGCGATGCTCGTCTCTATCGTCTTCCACTCGTCGCCGCCATTCTCAATGTCATCAACTTCACCATCCCGAGCGAATCCGCATTTCAGGAGATGACCGCCGAGTTTCTGGTTGCGGGGCGCAGCGTGGAGGCGACGGACATCCTGTTTAGGGGAACCGCCCTGGCCCTGATCGGTACGGGGACCATCCTTCCCGCCGCCGAGACTCTGGCCCTCAAGCTGGTCGCCGTAACTCCGCACCGCTGGATGGAGTTGCCAGTGGTTACCGAACTGCTCGAAAGCGCCGCCCGCGAGATGCTGGAGATCGACGTGCACGGCCCACTCGGGGACCCCATCATCCAGGCCCGCCCCCTTCGCGGCGTGGAAGCCGTCTTCGACACCCTTTTCGAGCAGAGAACCCCGCCCAGAGGCCTAGCCCCTATCAAGCCCACGGATCACTGATAGTATGGCGCAAAGCGGCCAACGCATTGCAGCGGCTTGCGTCTCGCAGGCCGTTCAGCCGGAGGGGCGCCGCAACTTGGCGCTGCCCTGCGAACCGCCCCGCCCGAAGCGTGCCGTGGACGACGCTCCAGGCTACGGATAGGATGATTCTCGGATCATAGCCCGCAATATGTCGGAGGAGTACTGGTGCGACGCTGGACCGTTCAGGCAGAGCAGTCCCGGCGGGGTTGCACAGCCTCCTCGCCGGGATCGAGCGAGCGCCGTCGCCGTTCACGTAAGTACCGCATCATCCAGAGCGACGCCTTCGACTGGCTGGCGAACGCCAAACCGTGCTCGATCCACGCCGTGGTTACCGACCCGCCGTACGGGCTGGTGGAATACTCCCCGGGTGAGTTGGAGAAGATGAGGCGCGGACGCGGTGGGGTCTGGCGGATCCCCCCGTCGTTCGACGGCTGCCGGCGTCGGCCCTTGCCTCGGTTCACGGTGCTCACCGATGCCCACCGCCAGGCATTGCGGGACTTCTTCTCCCGATTGGCGGAGGCGCTCCTCCCGGTGCTGACTCCCGGAGCCCACGTGTTCATCGCCACCAACCCGCTGGTCTCGTACCTGGTCTACGAGCCCTTCATCGCCGCGGGGTACGAGAAACGCGGTGAGATCGTCCGCGTGGTGCAGACCCTCCGCGGAGGCGATCGGCCGAAGAACGCCCATGTCGAGTTCGCCGACGTCTCGGTCATGCCTCGCTCATGTTGGGAACCCTGGGGACTCTTCCGCAAACCCTGCGTCGGACGAGTACAGGACAACCTGCGCCGATGGAACACCGGTGGGCTCCGCCGCCTGTCCGAGACACAACCGTTTAAGGACCTGATCTACTCCGCCCCCACCAGAGAACCCGAACGTTCCCTCGCCGCGCATCCCTCACTCAAACCGCAGCACTTCCTCCGCCAGCTCACCCGGGCTGCTCTGCCCCGCGCCCGGGGGACCATCCTCGACCCCTTCATGGGCTCGGGGTCCACCATCGCCGCCGCCGCAGCCTGCGGACTGCGCAGCATCGGGCTGGAGATCAACCCCGAGTACTTCGAACTCGCCACCCACGCCATCCCCCGACTGATCCGGTATCAGCCCGGCGAACCCGGCGGGCTTCATCAGGGGGGATGACTGGCGCAGCGATGTCTTGGCCCGCCTCATTCGGGTAGCGATTGTTGACCGCTGATTGAACACCCCCCACTGGGCGGTTCTTGCTGCACCGAGTGGGCGGAAGCCAGCGGCTCCTGGTTGCGGCTCCCCGACCAATGGGTAGTGGGTCAGTTTCGCACCGCAGTCCGTAAGTGCTGTCGTGTCCACGTCTTATACGAATCACCGCAGAATCCGCGAATCGAGCCCTGATTCTATTGCGTAGCCATTGATTAGCGATACAGCTCGCCCCGGCACGCTCTGTGGTGTACACTCCTGGCATGCCTAAGCGCTCAAGCAAAAAAGTTCCTGCGGGTAAGAAGCGTCCCACGGACGCGAACCAGCTCGCTAAGGCGATCCTAGATGAAGCCACCGGGGAGGCCGAGAAGAACGAGCCGCCGACAGATGATGACAAGAACCCGGCAGCGGTGGCCCTGGGGCGGCTTGGGGGAAAGAAGGGCGGGCTGGCGCGGGCGAAGAAGCTCACCCAGGAGCAGCGGTCCGAGATCGCGCGCCGGGCGGCTAGGTGTCGCTGGAAAAAAGACCCCTGATCAACCGCTGAATCTCCCCCAACACCTCTGTTGGGACTGTACCCAATCTGCGCTGCACAACACTTCCGCTGATAGTCATCGGCTTGGACCACCTAACCGTCGATGAGCATCGCAGTTTCGTGGCCTGGAAGTAGTCCTCGGTTTCTAGAATGGGATACGCAAACGTTCCCGTCGCGGTGTCTACCTGGGAACTAATGGGAACCGCAACGAAATCCCCGTTGGTCGATCCAGATACAACAAGAGCCGGTCTCAGCTTTGCCGCCGTATGATCAGTGAAGGGGTAGGCGACCAGGATCAGGCGACCAGCCTTAAACCGCATCTCCGTCCGTTTCGTCATACACGTCTTCCTGGGGGTCGTTCCAGAAATCAAGCGCCCCGGAAACCTCCACGATATTCATCTGGTCTAGCGTTGTGGCGTCTGGAGGGGTGGGTATCCTGGCCGAAACGGCCCTGTAAAACGTAAGCGTTTCAAGTTCGGCTTTGGTCACCGACGCGGAATCGAGAAACGTGATTTGCCCTACATCAGTATTCATAGTTCTACCCTACCTTCTTCTTCCGCTTGCATACCTGGAAGGGCCGCATCATGAGTACGTGATCGTTTCCCCAGAACCGGATAAAATAGGTTCCCTCTTCTTCAAACGTGACATTGTTGAAAACGAAACTCATGTCCACTACGGACAAGGGGTCAACGTCATCAGGGAATGGACCCTGGGCCGCTACGACAGCGCTCTCGCTCTCTCCGTGAAGTATTTCTAGTTTGGCTTGCGACCCTTTTCGTAGGCCGGTAACAGAAGCAAATACCGCCAGCCGTGGATGGGTTACTGGAAGCTCGCTTGTTACGATGTTGTTGAACAACCCTACGAGCGCGACTTTGCCGCCGGGCTCCTCGTAGATATTATCGCAAACCACCAGAGCAATAGGCGTTGGTTTTACGTTATTCGCCATGGTCTTCTCGACCGATTTCAGAGGGCAACTCGGCAAGCTCCCGCTGAGCTGCCCGGTGCAACTGAACTCGAATCCAAACCGATAAATCTCGGTTGGATTTGCCTGCCGCCAGCTTGAACATCCTCTTCTCGGCGTCACTTACGCGCAAGTCAAGGCGCTGCTCAAGTTTGTCGGCAGTTTCCTTCTTTGGCCTTCCTCGCTTTTTCATCCCCTAATAGCGTACACACAAAAAATATCAAAAGCAAGCAAAGCCACTTGCATGCTTATTTTGCGTGTGTACAAGAATTCAGCTAGCAATGCGTGCCCGCTCAAGTATAATATCAGTATGAACCGCCTGAGTACAGAGAAGCGAGTCCGAGTGGTGGCAGCCCTAGTGGAGGGCAACTCGATACGCGCTACATGTCGCATGACGGGCGCAGCCAAGAACACTGTCGCCAAGCTCCTGCGAGACCTGGGCATGGCCTGTGCGAACTTCCAGGACCGCGAGCTACGCAACCTGCCTTGCGCCAAGCTCCAGGTCGATGAAATCTGGTCGTTCGTGTACGCCAAGGCCAAGAACGTCCCGGCTGACAAGTTGAGCGATCCCAACGTGGGCGACGTGTGGACTTGGACGGCAATCTGTGCGGACACGAAGCTGGTTCCGTCTTGGCTGATCGGTGGTCGGGATGCTCACGCGGCGACTGTGTTCATGCGTGACTTGGCGAGTAGGCTTGCCCACCGTGTCCAACTCACGAGCGACGGGCACAGCCCTTACCTCAAAGCCGTGGATGACATTCTCGGCGAGGATGTTGACTACGCCATGCTAGCGAAGCTGTACGGCGCCGACGGCAACCCGAACAAGCCGGAGACCAAGTACAGCCCCGGCAAGGTGAACGGAACGCGTCGGAACGCGATCAAGGGCAACACGGATCGGATGCACGTCTCTACGTTCTACGTCGAGCGTCAGAACCTAACGATGCGGATGTGTATGCGGCGGTTCACACGGCTGACCAACACATTCTCCAAGAAGGTCGAGAACCTCGCCCACGCCGTGGCGATTCACTTCATGCACTACAATTTCTGCCGGAAGCGCCAGACGCTAAGGATGACGCCTGCCCAAGTTGCAGGTGTCACCGATCACCGCTGGTCAATCGAAGAAATGCTCTCCCTGCTGGGTTCAAACTGACCCACTACCGACCAATGAAGGGGGTGAAGCTACATTCATGATGGTCGCTGGGAACCAAGCCGAGAACCCTGAAACGATGGGGTGCCCGGTCCTTGCTCTCGAATTCACAATCCTCCCCCGGGGCCAGATCATCCGCCCAGGGTGTCGCGCATTTCTTTAAGTAACCGAAGGGCATCGAGAGGCGTGGTCTCGTCGGGGTCTAGCTGCATCAGGCGTTTAGCCACCGTCTCCGCCGGGTCCTCGAAGAGGAGCAACTGCTCATCCGGTCGCGTCCGGGCTCCGGCGATGCGGGTGGTGTGCGATTCGCGAGCGAATCCCTTCTGCAACTCCTCCAGGATGATCTGGCTGCGCTGCACCACCGTTCGCGGTATCCCCGCCAGACGCGCCACGTGAACGCCATAGCTCCGGTCCGCTCCGCCCGGAACGATCTTGTGCAAGAAGACCAGCGTGTCCTCCTTGCCGTCCGCCCCCTTCCACTCCCGCACCGCAACGTTGTAGTTGCGCACGCCTTCGAGCAACTCCTCCAGTTCGGTCATCTCATGGTAGTGGGTCGCCACCAGCGTCCGACACTTGATCCGGTTGGCCAGGTGCTCGGTGATCGCCCAGGCCAGCGACAGTCCATCGAACGTGCTCGTGCCCCGCCCGATCTCATCCAGCACCACCAGGGAACGCTCGGTGGCGTTGTTGAGGATGTTGGCGGCTTCGCTCATCTCCACCATGAAGGTTGACTGTCCCCGGGTGATCTCATCGCTGGCTCCCACCCGGGCAAACACGCGATCCGCCAGCGAGAAACGCATCGACCCCGCCGGAACGAACGAACCCGTCTGGGCCATCACCACCAGCAATGCGACCTGACGAATGTACGTGCTCTTTCCCGCCATGTTCGGCCCGGTGATAATCAGCACCCGACCGCCTTGCCTACCCAAGGAGATGTCGTTCGGAACGAACTCCTCACCCAGAATCTGATCCAGCACCGGATGGCGACCGTCCACGATCCGCAAACCGGGTTCCTCGACGACCTCGGGACGCACGTACCGCCGCTCGACCGCCAACTCCGCCAGACCCGCCAATACGTCCAGCACGCCGACCGCCCCGGCGATCCGCTGCAACAGCGCCATCTCCCGGGCAACCCCGATGCGTACCTCCTCGAACAAGCGATATTCCAGATCGTTAGCCCGATCCTCAGCGCTAAGCACCTCGCTCTCATGTTGCTTGAGTTCGTCGGTGATATACCGCTCGGCGTTCTTGATGGTCTGCTTGCGAACGTAGTCCGCGGGAACGCGCTCGCGATGCACGTTGGAGACCTCGAGGTAATACCCGAAGACCCGGTTGAAACCCACCTTCAAAGAGGGGATCTGGGTCCGCTCGCTCTGGTCCTTCTGATAGCTCGCCAACCAGCTCTGTCCGTCCTGGCGAATGCTCCGCAGCCGATCCAGCTCCTCGTGGTATCCCGCCGCGATGATCCCCCCCTCGCGGATCGTAATCGGAGCATCCTCCCGGATCGCCCGCACCAGCAGATCCGCCAGCGCCTCCGTTCCGCCGAGCGCTTCCCCGGTGCGGTGCAGAATTGGCGCGGACGCTTCCGCCACCAACCCGCGCATCGCCGGCAGGTGCTGCAACGTTCGCGATAGCGCTCCCAGATCGCGCGGGCTGGCCCGGCCTAGTGCGACCCGCGCCGCGATCCGCTCCACGTCCGCCAGTTCGCGCAACGCCCGGCGCAATTCCCGGCGCATCTCCACAACGTCCACCAGTTCGGCGATCCCCTGCTGGCGGACCTCGATCTCCGCCGTGTCGACCAGCGGAGTCGATACCCATTGGCGAAGCGTACGCGCCCCCAGGGGATGAACCGTGCGGTCCATCGCCGCTAACAGGCTCCCCCGCCGGTCGCCACCGCGCAAGGTGCGCTCGATCTCCAGCGAACGCCAGGTATGGCAGTCCAGCCCCAGATACCCCCCCGTGAACCGCCGAACCAGTTTCTGCACGTGGTCCAGTGAGGTCTTCTGCGTCTCCTGAAGGTACGCCAGCAGAGCCCCGGCTGCGCACAGGGATACGTCCATCTCCTCAAAACCGAAACCTGCCAGCGAACCCACCTCGAAGTGCGCCCGCAGGGTCTGCTCGGCGTTGAACCGGGCGAAGGTATGCTCCGAACGACGCGTGATCGAGGTCTCGCAAAGCGACCGCACCTCGTCAGCCATCTTGGCGGCGAGGTCCTCCGAAGTCGTGCCTCCAACCGCCTCGCCGGACAGAAGCAGCTCCGCCGGCCGTAGACGCACCAACTCGTCCACCACGCCCCCGCGTAACGGCTCGAAGACTCGGAATCGCCCCGAAGCCAACTCGACCTCGGCGATGCCCACCTCACCGCCCTGCACGTACAGCGCCGCCAGGACGTTGTCGGTCTGCTCGTCCAGCAGGGCTTCGTCGGTAAGCGTGCCCGCCGTCACCACCCGCACGACCGCGCGTTTAACGACCCCCTTCGCCGTACGCGGATCCTCAACCTGTTCGGAAATAGCCACCCGATGCCCCGCCTTGACCAGCTTAGCCAGGTAGGGCTCGAGCGCGTGATGGGGGATGCCCGCCAGCGGAATCGGATTGTCGCCCTTGCTTCGCGACGTCAGGGCGATGCCCAACACCCGAGAAGCCAGTTTGGCGTCCTCATAGAACGTTTCGTAGAAGTCGCCCATCCGAAACAGCAGAATCGCATCGCCGACCTGCTGCTTCTGCTCGACATACTGGCGCATCGCCGGCGTAAGCTCAGCCGCAGGTCGCGACGACGTGGATGAGCTGACCTTCTGAGCTGACAAACGACCACTCCGGATAGACCGCCGGCACCGCTCCTCGATCCTCGAACCCGAATCGCCCAAGCCCATCTTAGCGGCAACCCTCCCCCTAATCACGTCGTCGCACGCCCCTCCCACAGGACGGGGTGCGTAACAGTATGGGAGGGCTCTTGAACGTTCTGTCGCTGAGCGGTTATCTGCGTGCGGTTGTCTGCGTGCGATTGCCTGCGTGCGATTGCCTGCATGCGATCACTTCCGCGTCTGGACACCCCTCTTCGCCCTGGAAGGGCGCTCTATGACAGCCCAGGGCAACGCCCTGGGGAGGGGTTGCCCGAAGCAACGTAAGCCCTGAAAGGGCGAAACTAGTGCTCCGATTGAGTTGTATTTGCGGGTACCGAGAACGTCCACCGAACCGAGCCGCGACCGTGAGGGAACGGAGATGCCGGAGACGAACGTTCCCGCGAAAGAACCGCTTCCTCACGGGCGCGGCTCGGATGACCCACAGCTTTACGTGAATCGGACCACTAGTCATCCTCTTCCCCGAAGAGGATGTCCAGCGCATCCTGGACCAGATCGTCGTTGCTTGAAGTGAGGTAGAACGAGCCCCCGTCACTGGTTCGATCACACGTGCCCACGGTCGCCAGCGGAACCCCGCCCACCAGCAACGCTACAAACACAGCCAAGCTTCGTCGGAGCCTCATGACCTGTACTCCCTTCTCGGGTTGCCGCGAACCTGCAAGCGCACCTCGTGTCACCGCCGGCTCACCCACCCGGTGCCCCTGGCGTCCAGCCCGCAAGCGCTCCCCCAGCCCGGTAGGGTCCGCCACGCGGATCATCTTGATCTCCGCCATCAGAACCAATCAAAGATGTCGAAGTACCACTCGTCTTCCTCGTAGTACTCCTCCTCATACCAGTACTCGTCTTCGTAGTAGTAGTCGTCGTAATAGACGTCCTCCTCGTAGTAGACCTCCTCCACCACCACGTCGTAGCCGCCCGGAGACACGTACCCCGGTCCGTAGAAGGCATCGACCTCGCGATCCAGGTAGAAGTTTCCGCCCCCGGCCCCATAATCGCAGGAGGAGACCGTGGCGAGAGGCA
The DNA here is from genome assembly GCA_024231775.1 of bacterium. Classification (GTDB taxonomy): domain Bacteria; phylum Planctomycetota; class Phycisphaerae; order UBA1845; family UBA1845; genus JAAEQG01. The sequence goes on along the minus strand of JAAEQG010001228.1, from coordinate 3,180 downwards.
TTCCTCCCATCGCCACCACCGCAAGCAGCTTCTGAAGTTTGACCCATCTCATGGCTAGTCCTCCGATTTCGATACGCCTCGCATACTTTATTATACGCAATACATTTGACACACGGAAACTAATTCGGTTGGACGGATTCCTCGACTCCTGTGTCGATTGACGTAAGTAATTACTAGGTAGGACGTTACAGGCACGCGTCACTCCAATACCAGTTCTAGTCTAACTGTGCCGATTCAGCCCATGCAGCGTGGCAGATTGAGCTGACCAGGTCTAAGGTGGACCAAAACTCTGCGCAGATATCACCAAAACTGCGCAACCGGGACGCGCGCGAAAACTCCGACCGGCCTGGTCAGACCGTTCGGAGATCAGAAGACAAAGTTCTAACCCCGATCGGGGGCTGGAGGGCTACGTCCCGGGTGATCGCATCGCCCTCGGGAAGAGGTCGCCGCAACAGCTGCCGGCCATGTCCCACCGAGCCCCAGAATGGCCCAGTTCCCTCGCAGGTGGCCCCGCTTGCGGCGGGGGGGCATCCCGTCTATACTACGGGGCTTCGTGCTTCAAGCTGGCCGGGCGGGGGTCGTCGGGGGGGCTGAAGCACTGACGGAGGATCGCGATGCCGCGTCCAAGCAAAACCGTTCGACGCCAGTGCGTCAACGCAGGGCTCGAGTACAAGAGGGGCAATCGCACAGAGGCCTACAAGATATGGGCCAAGGCGGCTGCGTCACGGCTCGAGCTGCAGGCCAAGAAGAAGAAGAATCAACAGGGCAAGGTCGCCGAGGAAGCACCCGCCGACGAGGCAGCTTCGCCGCCCGCCGAAGGTTGATCGCCGGACCGCCGTGGGTCGAAGCCGTCAACAGCGCGGCGTAGCCAACGGCGGCCACCAGTCAGTTCGCACCTCGCTCCGTCTGGCTTGCGCAGATTAGAACCTTCCTATCGTAGCCCGAAGCGCCCGCGCAGCTTTACTACAGCATTCTCAAACCAGAAGCCGCAGCCTGCGTCACCACAGGCCGAGGATGGCAGACGTCCGGCGAGACGCCGGACTCTACGTTTGGACTGGAACTGCTACGCGCCCGTGCGCCCGGCGAAGCGGATCGCTTGTCGAACCGCTTCGGCGCAACCGCGCGGAAGTCGGCCGAGATGATTCAGGTTCACCGAGGCAATCCCTTGCTCCGCCACATAAGCCAGAGCGCGCACCCCCGCCTGAGCGGTCCCAGTGTCCGGAGTCCAGACCGGAAACTGGAGCTCGAGACGCCGAGCAGCGCCCACCGCTTCGCGGAGTGTTGCCAGGGCGCGGTCCGCCAGATCAGCGTCCCACCGAGAGAGGTCGCCGATTACGGCGCCGGCGCCCCGCGCGTACCCTGACGCCGTCCCTGCCTCTGCCCCGTCACCGCGCAAACCCACGTGGAGGCAGACTTCGCGGCTGCTCCGTTCGTGGATGCGCTCCACCAGGGAAGCGATCCGCTCGACGTACCAGGCGGTGAACGCCGACAGCGGGGGATCATCTGCCGCCAGCTTTGCCACGGGAACTTCGATCCGCTGACCATCTCGAAAGAGGGTCTCGAGACGCACACTTGTCGAGCGCGCAGCCCCGGCTACATCCACACCGGCCTCCGTGGCGAGTTGTTTGCAGGACTCGCAGAAGCAAAGCGCCAGCAACTGGGTCGCACCGGTTCCGATCGAATCTCCGGTGCGCTCGGCTGGCTCATCCATGGCATCCAGGCCGGACAGCTCGATGCTCTCCAGGGCATAAGTTTGGTGCAGATCATGAACCAGAGCACAGACGAACTCCGCCACATCCGGATTGATCAGGCATACCTGACGCCCGGGCACGTCCCCGAAGACGTTCTTGCGGGCGAACCGGGCGTCGGCGGTGACGATCCGGCCGATGTTCGTGCAGTCGATCACCGCCCGCAGACCCAGCCCGCGCTTCGTGCAGTGCGCTGACAGACGGGCCAGTAAATCGCGTCCGCGAAGCCACTCCGCGGGCGACGGCTTGCATCGAGTATCCTGGTAGAACTTGCTCTCCGGCAGAAAGCACACCCCGCCTCGAGTCTCGAACACGCGCGGGCTCGCCTCGGGGCCGAACCGCAGGTGCCGACCCGGTCCGCAGGTAGCGGCTGCGCAAACGCCGCCTACCCCGAGATCGGATTGCAGGAACTCCAGTGCGGATTCCAGGCCTTCGTCGGCCAGGTCCCACAGATTCGCGACCATGTTCGCCCGAAACATGCTTACCTCCTCAGGTCAATCCGCTGCGGCATCGCCTGGGCTATCTTGCGGAGGAGGCCCGGCCTTGGCAAGCGTTGGCAGCCCTGGACCGCTACACCAGGCTACCTGGCGAGTCTATAATCAGATGGGAAGCTCACGTGCCTGGGTGGAGATGCGAACCTTGTCGTTAAGGAAGCGTACGCTGGAATGCCCTCAGTGTGGAGGGCGCATCGGCGGTCGCGGCCAGTATTGCTGCCACACCTGCGGATATGTCCTCGACATGGCCCGGGTCAGCTACGAAGGCGCCCTACGCCATGATCGCCACGAATCGTGGCGGCGCCGCCTGGAGCTGATTCATGCCCTGCTCTGGGCAGTGGTGTCGGCGGCTTTGCTGGGTGTCGTCGCCCTTCGGCCTGGCCCCGTTATCTTCATCGGGGGCGTTGTGGGGGTTGTCGTCCAGGTTTGCTGGGGGCGTATGATCCTCGCTCGCCTACGAAAACGCTGACCCGCGGTGTGACCGGCGCGTCGGTGCGGAATACACCTACCAATCCTCTCCCCACGATGATGCTCTCGGTGTCTGCGCGCGTTTTCGGGGCCGGCGCATCTTCGGAGGGGGAGGCTCGGCCAGTCGCCTCTGGAGATCGCGGATTACCACCTCCAGGTTGAAGATCAGCCCAACAGGATCGCCCGCCAGCGCATCCGCCAAGGATCCTTCCCCGGTGAATGGCTGGCAGCGTCCGTCCGCCCGAACCACAATCACAGTACCAGCAGCGATCTCGCCTCCGTCGGGCCAGATCCTGCGCAGCCCCTCGACGGCGTGGCCTACCCTGCCGAGGCCCAGCTTCGTTGTTCGCAATCGCCGTGCGTACTCCACCGCGGCGAGATCGCCCAGGGCGTAGAGACGGCGAGATCCGGGTCCATCGGCAGGCTGAAGCGAAGGCTGGGCAATCCCCAATCGGTCCCAATGGTTGATC
>JAAEQG010001227.1 GCA_024231775.1 bacterium | reverse complement strand
CGGCCAGCCTGGGCGAGTCTCCGGCCAGAACGCGCGAGGCTACGCTCCCTGGAGACTAGTGACGCGGTCGAGCATTGCGAGGCGGGTGGCCGCGCGGCGCCTGCAACAGCAAGGCCAAAGAGGTAGAATACCGGCCGGGTCCAGCGGATTCGAGTCTACCTTGATTGAACGGCACCGCCCATGAAGGTCTTCGCCGCCCAATTCAGCTCCTTCGTTCGCAGCCGCCGGGGGCGACGCAACATCCGTCTGCTGCTGAAGATGCTGGCCGTCCTGGCCCTTCTAATCACTATCTACAGCGTGCTGTTCCATTACATCATGGTCTGGGAGTACCGACATCACGAACAGCGCATTCAATACAGTTGGGTAACGGGTTTCTACTGGACACTGACGGTGATGTCGACGTTGGGCTTCGGCGACATCACGTTTCAGACCGACCTGGGGCGCGTGTACTCGATGGTCGTGCTGGTGTCCGGCACCATGTTCATGCTCATTCTGCTGCCGTTCATGTTCATCCAGTTCTTCTATGCGCCGTGGGTGGAGGCGCAGGCCGCTGCCCGGGCGCCGCGCTCTCTCCCGGAGAAAACCGCCGGACACGTGTTGCTGACGCACTATGGTCCGGTCACCGCCGCGCTGATTAGCAAGCTGAATCAGTTCGGATACCCCTATTCGTTGCTGATTCAGGAGTTGGAGGAGGCCTTGCAACTTCACGACCTGGGAATCAACGTGGTTGTGGGCGACCTCGATGACCCGGATACCTATTCGCGCACCCGAGCCGACCAGGCCGCGCTGGTGGCCACCACCGCGAGTGACACGATCAACACCAACGTCGTGGTCACCGTGCGCGAGATCGCGCCACGCGTGCCGGTCATCGCCACGGTCGAGGATCCGGCCGCCACAGACATCCTGAAACTGGCGGGCACGTCGCAGGTGTTGCAGCTCGAGGTGATGATGGGTGGGTTGCTCGCCCGCCGTGCGAT
>JAAEQG010001226.1 GCA_024231775.1 bacterium | reverse complement strand
GCTCAGCGAGGGCGAGGTGTTGCTGGACGACATCAGCGTGGTGGAGGACCCGGCCGGGGCGCGGCGTGAACTCATCCAGAACGGCTCGTTCGAGAGCGACGCCATCGGGGCCGAGCCGTTCGCCTGGCGTCTGATCGGCACCCATGGCAGTCATGGCAACAGCCTGGTCGTTCCAGACCCGGACAATCCCGACAACCACGTGCTCCGGCTGCTGGCTACCGGCCCCACGAAGGACACGCACGACCACGCGGAAACCACCCTGGCCGGCGGGGCGCGTATCCTGGCCGGAAGGACCTACAAGATCGCGTTCAAGGCCAAATGGCTCGGTGGCTCCAATCAACTCAATACGCGCCTCTTCTTCAACTGGCTCCAGAAGACGACCCTGCTGCAGACGCCCACCCAGCACGGGACGCCGGCGGCGCGAAACTCGGTGTTCGAGGAGAACATCGGGCCCACGTTCGGTTCGTTGCGTCACGACCCTGTGGTCCCCTCGACCCGGCGCGGCGGGACCGCCACCGCAACGGTGTCCGTCTTTGCCCAAGACCCTGACGGCATCGATACGGCGCGGCTCTACTACGCGGTCGATAGCGGCCCGTTCGATTGGGTTTGGATGACCGACCAGGGGGACGGGTCCTACCAGGGTACGATTCCCAGCTACGATCCGGGCGAGGTCGTTCAGTTCTACGTGG
>JAAEQG010001225.1 GCA_024231775.1 bacterium | reverse complement strand
CGAGAGGTGATCCGGTAACTTCCAACTCGTCCAACCTCACAAACCCACGAAACTTAATATACTTTGCGGCAACGCTCAGGCTTTTGTTGACCATTTGTTCCGACTGCCGCTGTCCATATGACAAACCTTGAGGTGCCCCCTCATTCAGACGAGCAGGTCCGGGTGACGGTCCGCCTCAACCGGCGCGAGATCGAGGCGATCGATATTGTTGGCGCGCCGCTCGGCCTGTCCCGCAACGAGTGGATCAAACGCGCCCTGCGCTGGCAGCTCTGGGACAAGGCCGCGCAGCTCCGGCTATGCCCGGCCATGAAGGAGGAGGTCGGAAAAGTCCGCAAGCAGATCCTTCTGATCGGCCGCAACATCAACCAGGCGGTCCATGCCATGAATGCCGCCAACCAGCCCGAGAGCAGCCTCGACATCGCGCGGATTGCGGAACCCTTTCTGGAGACGTGCGCCGACCTGAAGATCGTTCTGCACGCCACTCGGCGCAGCCTGTCCGCCTATGTCGGGGGCGAAGTCGCGTATTGGACCGGCGCGTTCGGAGCACCGCGCGCGTGAGCCTCAACCTGTCGCCGGGCACGCTCGACACGATGGCGGGGATCTTCGCGCCAGCGAAGAAGCAGAGGCTCGGCAGCGGGGGCGGGTCGCCTCCACCAGCAAAGCAGGGCGGAACAATGCTGAGGCTCGCGGTCGCCTCCATGTTCCCGAAGGCCACGAGCCGACCGGGTGGCGGTCGCCAACCTTATGCGACGAAGCAGGCATTCGGTGCGGGCGCCCAAGGCGCCGTCAGTCGTCGCGCTATCGCGACGATGGACCGAACCGCACGCCGGGTCCCCGAGGTCCTCGTTCGCATCACGGGACGTCAGCATGGCAGCGGGCACGTGCTCGCCAATTTCGCCTACATCAGTCGCCTTGGTCACGGCACCGACAAGCAATTGGCGCTGTATACGAGCGACGAGGAGGTGCTCCGTGACGGACGCGCCATGCAGGAGCTCGCGCAGGATTGGCAGGAATGGGAGATGGGCGACGATGCCCGCCGCAAGGGCGCGACGTCGCTATCGATGATCCTTTCGATGCCATCGGGTACCGATCCCGAACGCCTCAAGGCGGCCGCGCTGGATTTCGCGCGGGAGGAATTCGCGAACCGGTCCTGGGTCGCGTCGCTCCACATTGACCGGGATCATCCGCACGTTCACCTGACCTTCGCACGGCGCGACCATGATGGTCGACGTTTTCACCCCACCCGTGACGACCTCTTCCGCTACCGCCAGCGCTTCGCCCAGAAGCTGCGCGACCGCGGCATAGAGGCGAATGCGACGCCGGCGAAGGCGAGGGGGGTAGACCCCAAGCATGAGCCGATCGCTGCCAGGAAAGTGCGAGCAAACGGCCAGGTACCGCGGCTCGACACGAACCGCCTCGCGCGCGCACAACGCTTCGCGAACGCGACCACAGCCGATCCGGTTCGGGCTATCCTTACCGAGCAACAGGCCGTCGTCAGGGACGCCTATCTGCAGTCGATCGCCGAGCTCAGTGCCACCCCGTCGGTCGTCAACCAGACGGTCGCGAAAAGCCTGCAACGGTTCGTCGAGGTTCTGCCCGACCCCGAACCGAACTCCATCCAGGCCGCCCATACGCTCCGCGTGCTGCGGGCGTTGGACACCCGACTTGGTGGACTCGAAGCGGAGGCAAGCGATGCGCCAGCGGACCCGATCGCCGCCGCGATCGCCCGGTCCAGCGCGATGAGGGACCGGATCGAGGCACGTCGTCTTCGCGATCAGACGGATGCGGTCCGCTCGCCCGAACCCGTCGACCCCGAGCGGCAGAAGGAGGAAACTCGGACACCAATCACCCGCCACGATCCGGCAACCGCACCGACCGATATCGACGAGGTAATGCGTCAGGTTCAGGAGCGAGAACGCGCGCGGATGGCCCGCGAGCGGGAGCGGGATCGAAGCCCTGGTAGGGGAGGGCCGACGCGATGAGCGATGTCAGTCAGACTGCCGCCCTAGCCGCCATTCTTGACGCGCTGACACTGATGCAGGACCAGGTCGAAGAGATCGGCGAACGCAGCAAGCGCCTCGAAGCAAATCAGGCCGACATCCTTGCAAGGCTCGAGACCATCGATGCTGCGCAGGCCATCGCGACGGACCTCCAGCCTAATCTCGAGCATCTCGCGTCCGAAGTCTCCGAGACCCGGGGCGAGATGGGGGAGGGGTTCGCCCGTGTTGCGCAGGTCGCGGGCTGGGCGCATGCCGCGGCCGCTGGCAACGCCGCTCCATTGCCGGCCGATGTCCTCGACGATCCGCTGCTCGAGCTCTTCGTCATCAGCCAACCCGCAGACCGCACTTCAACCCGCCGCGCCATCGTGGATTGGCGGGAGAAGGCGCGGACGGTCGATACTGCGGCGCTGACCGCTCTTCTGATTAGCCAGTACCGCCCGTCACCGACAGACGATCGCGCAGGCCGCCGTCTGCGATACAAGTTGGCTGCGATCACCCGCGACGAACTGGAGCGTCGAGGTGCTGTGATGCCGCCATTGCCGCGCTCGACAATAGCGGCGGACCGATCGGCCGAGGCGCAGCGCGCGCGGTCCGAGGCGCTGGTCGAGGTGTGGCAAGCGGGGGAGGGCGCAATGCTCTACGCTGAGCCGGAGCTCGCTGGTGCGATGGACATCATGGCGGCGGCAAGGCGGGAGGGTGTTGCGCTGCCTGAGCAGAGCCTAGCAAGCGGATTGGCTGCGTTGCATCAGACGATTTCAGATCGCCTGAGTGTCGGCGACAGACCTGAGTTGGCATCTGATCCGAAGAACGTCGGCGCGAGGGAAGAAATACTCCGTGATCGATAGCTTTGAATCACGTACAATCTGAGGAAGAGACGCTGAAGCCGTGCGCCACATGTCAATGAGCGCGTCACATGAAGAAGCGGAACTGAAACGGGGTACTCCCCAAGCGGGGCATTCGTTTAAGAACCCGCGCTAGGACCTTGGCGTAGCTCATGGTCACGGGTAGGGGATCGTAGAGTCCGTCGTTGTTCCAATTCATCTTGGAAAGCGCCAATGCCGCCATAGCCGTGTCATCCCACGAGCCATGTCCGGCGTGGCGCACAAGCCGGATCGGCTTGGGAGTTCCCCGCCCGCCCTGAAGGTGCGGCCGCTTGCCCAAGCCGTCTACCGCGCCGTGTATCCAAAGCAGCGCGTCTCGTGGGCCGAGCTGTACCAGCGTTCCCCGTTTGACCGGATATGCGGCGGCCTGATTGCGGCGTGGATTGTTGGGGTCCTGCTCCCACCAGACACCACGCCACCCGACCTCATCAACGACTTGGATGAGATCGACCGCTTCGCAGACCGGTAGCGCTTCGAAGCAACCAGCGATCTCGTCGCTTTTGAATTCGGTGGTCTTGTGGATCATCACGCGTCGAGGTGAGCGTCCCCCGTGTCGTCGCCTGTAGAGTTCGAGCGACCGCGTGATCACTCGGAACATCTCGGCACGAGACAAAAACGGGTTCTCCCGTTGTACCTGAATTTCATTGGTATCAAACGCGATAAATTCTAATCCGGCGCCGTCCTCATCGAAAACCTGACTGCAGCAGGTTACGAAACGTGGACTACCGCTGTCGTCATTACGAACGGCATAGGAAATGCCGATGAAGGCCGTTTCCGCCTTGGTGTCAGCCAACTTCCAAGGAATGCCGCCAGCCTTGGCATAGATTGCGAGGCCGATACGCCACATCACGCTCGCTCGACATGAATAGGAGAGCGCGCGCCCTTCACGCACGATCTGGATCGGCATCCCGCGAATTGCTGCAAAGGCCTTCAGATAGTCGTGCAGGTCGAAGTCATCGTCGTGGCCGAAGAAGGCGGCCTCCCAGCGATCGGGCAGGTAGACGAACAGAACGTCGAACTCCGTGCGAAACGCCTCCAAGCAGCGAACTGCTTGGATAAGGCGGTCGGCCAGCAGAGTATGCGGCGCCGGGCTCGCGGCGAGATCGGCGTCCAGTGCCGGCTCAAGTTCGACACGGCACTTGGCCGGTGCCGCGGTTACCCGCGTGTTGAACACGGCCGAGAAGCCCGGCCACTCGGGAAGATAATCGGTTCGTTCACGTGGCGAAAACGTCCGGTGGAGCTCTTGCATGAAGCCGAACAGGCGGGTGGACTCTCCGGCCGGCGCAATGGTGGCAACCCGAATGGGACTGGGCACCTGCGAGGCGGAAAAGGGACCAAACCTCTTGAGGCCGCGTAGCGGATGAATATCTCGATCGCCGCTGCGCTCAGGATGGAAGAGGAGTTCCGGCTCCGGATACCAGACGTGGGGCGAAATTTCGCTGCTCATGGCGTCACCCTGAACGAGAACGCGGTTCGTCGCCCGACGGCGAACGAAGCGTCGATCCCATCTCCAATCCCCAGTGCCCGCACATTCTCTCCGGCAAACAGTCCCGTCCAGAAATCGATGAGCTTATCCGCATCCCGGTTGTAGCGGCGCGCTGTTCGCTCGCGCGCAAAGTCGGCCGCCTTGGCCCGGCTTGCGGTTGAGCCATCGTCGTCCGTATCGATCCGGGGCTCAACCAAGAGCCACAAGCGGTCGTCCGCCCAATCCAAGCGGACCGCTACTCCCTCCCGCCATCGTACCTTGCCGCCGTCGATCCGACCTTGGAGCGGTCCCACCAAGCTGCGCAGCGACCCCCAATGCTCATCTGCCGGGTCGTGCGGTGCCAGGATATGGACGTTGCGCCGCCGCTGGGCATCAAGCCCATGTACACTGCACAGCCCACGAACCAGCGCCTCTCGCAGCAGGCCTCGTTCACCGGAATCGTAACGCAGTCGCCGATCCTCAAAGACGGACAGATCAAAGTCCGTGATATCGTAGGGGGCGAAGACGCGGCGAAACTCCTGGTCCGAGCCGAACCCAATGACTCCCCCGCTGGTGCGGGTAGCAATCAGATCAGCCTTCGCCGCGAGTATTGCATCCCGGACGTCTGCCGCCCCACCAATTCCACAAACGACGCGGCGGGCGTTTGTCGGTATGGATTCGACCTCGATCCCATTTAGTCGGACGAGAGGCCAGTTATGTTTGCCGGTCAGCGCCGGGGCGGCTGTCCACCAGCGTTGCTTCTGACCCAGGCTGTCGAGCGCTGTCGAGTCGAGGTCAGGCAACAGACGCATGAGATCGCGAAGCGCTTCGTCCAAATTCTCGATACGGACCAGCCCGCTGTCGACGCCAACCGCCTGGGCGCGTTCGAGCAGCTGGTTGACGCGTTCGAAGGGTGGCTCCTCGCCGCGATGCAGCCAAAACAAGCCTCCCGGGAAGGCGCCGGGGCGTTCGAGTGCTGCCTCGAGCGCATCCATAATGGACGCATCGCGTCCGCTATACCCCCCGACGACCAGACCGGATCGGCGGCAGGAATCGACGAGCACCTCTCTGAGCTGTGCATCCTGCTGCCTGAGCTCGTCGGGTGTGTTCTTGAGCCGGCGGGACCGGAAATCGCCGTGCAGCTTGACCTCGATAGGCCATTGCTGCGCTGCAATCTGCTCGGCTGCCAGATCAGGCGCATCAAGGGCCACGACGCTGAGCGACTTGGTGGTGCCATAGGTTTGTGCGCAGGCATCCGCGACGAGGTGATCGAAGTTGGTGGTCCAGATCAGGTGAGCATGCCCCGCCTTTAGCAGGGCAGCGAGCGCTAGGTGGCCATAAGCAGGCTTTGCGCCGCCGATCATGCCATCGATGAACGTTCGACGGTCCTTCTCGGCGGGATAAGCTGCTTCGAATAGCGCCGCATATTCGTCCGGAGCACCGGGGACTGGTAAGCTGCCCGATCCGCTGACATGGGCGTCGAGCAACGCACGCACACTCGGATTGCCGGTGTCGGCGATGGTCGAAAGCGGCACCCGCCGCTGCGCCGCATAGAGGATCTGCTTGAACTGCCAGATCATGTCCCATGCGGTGGGCACGCCCGCAGAGACAGACGCACCCGCGCCCAGAAACCACATGAGCTGACCAGGTCGCAGCGCGAAGCGCCGTGCGAAGTCATCACTATCTATCTCAGGTGCCAAGCCATTCCCCTCCCGGGCCACGCTAGCCAACTCAGGCCGCCTGTAAAGTAGAGGCAGCCAGCGTTGTGAGATCGGTCGGACTGAACCAAAACACCCGCTTCTCGAAATCTGCCGGTTCTCGTCAGTGCCGCAGGAAGCCGTCAGCTCTAGGCACTGGCCTGGGGCGATCACATATAAGACTGTATGAGCACTTTTCTGCTTCCGTTATCCGAGTTCAACCGCATCCATCAGGTGATCCACGGCACGATCAAGGACGAGGGCAATCCCGGCAAGGCGTGCACGCTCTTTGCCTGCATCGGCGCCTTAATCTTGAACAAGCATTACAAGATACCGGCCAGGGCGGTAGCCGGAGGTTTTGCGCTATGCGTCGAACCCGAGAAGGTCATGTTCTTCGGGCGGGATGGGGGAGGTACCGTAGAGTTCGACGAAGACGGCTTCCACATGTGGGTCCAAACCGAGACCCACGTGATCGACTTCATGTCTCCCTTGTACCAAGAAGCGTTCCAGGACGTGCAGCAGGAAGTGGCCATTCCACGCCGAATGTTGCAGAAGCGGCTATCCGATGAAGCACCCGACCTCAACCAGCTAAAGAAGGCCGGCGACTACTTTACGATGCCCGATCCGGAGCTGAGCGAGCGCTTGATCGATCACGTCCTAGACCGGCCTATCAACACCGATATTATCCACATCGCTGAAACATGGTTCGGCACGCGTCGAGGTAAGCAGAAGCCATCGCTGACGATCGGCAGCAATGACGGGCTGGTTCGTGACCTGCGGCTGCCGGCGACCGTCGCGCGAGGAGCTTGGTAAGCCATGGCAGTTGCACGATGCCGCTCCGGTTCGCCTAGCCCATGGCCCCTGCGATGCCGCTGATCGGCACAATTGATCCTGCATGGAAGGACATGTCCAAATACGTAGTCCACTTCGCCAAGGAGTCTAAGTTCAAATCGGCCTATGATAACGCAATTGCGATCCTGTACGAGCGGCGCATTGTCGCGATGAAGGCGTTCGGTGCCGGACGCCATCTTCCGCACGCCAAGCGCTCGGTCTGTTTTAGTGAGGTGCCGCTTCATCACTTCAAGCGCCTGGCTGACGCGCGAGGTCAGCACGGGATCGGCTTTCGCAAGGAGTTTCTGGTCGAGCGAGGCGGCGGGCCGATCCTCTATGCCTATAAGGATACGCCGCAGGCGCAGGCGATCAATGCCCTGGTCCATAGCGCAGCCGGCGATCCGGCCGCTCCGGTCTGGAATTTGGCGCCCTTTGTGGACTTGCCCGGCACCTATGGTGTCTCGACCTACCTTTTCGAGTGGGAGCGCGAGTGGCGACACGTCGGCGACCTACCGTTTGCAGAGACGGAACCGGCGTTCCTAATTATTCCCGAAACGCTCCACGATGCCGCCAGAGGCTTCTTCGCCTCCGCTAAGCTCGATCATGTCGGCCCGAGCTACGAGTGTCCGTTCATCGATCCCTACTGGAGCGAAGACAGGATCGAGATGGCGTTGTCGGGCTGAGCGCTTGGGTGTTGAAACGGATCTCAATCGGTTGCGCTGTCTGGATGTAAGCGTTGTCGGCACGGCAGGCGAGACTGCACGGAACGACCGACAAGCTTTGCTCACCACGGAGATCAAGCGTGACCTGCATCTACTGTCCTTCCGACGGCCCTTATACTGAAGAGCACGTCGTCCCGGCGGGCATGGGCGGTGACGACGGCAAGTGGTTGCTGAAGGATGTCGTCTGCGGGGTCTGCAATACTGACGTTTTCTCTCCCATGGAAACGAAGGTAATGCGCGCCTCTCCTCTGGCGATCGCCCGCTTGTTCAAGCAGACCCGGTCACGAAAGCGGGGCAAAAGGACTGCCGCGCCCTCTATTTACGCGCCGGTCAGTTACTTTGATGATCCACAGTCCGGTCTGCTTCTTGAACAGGAGCTTGGCAGCGGAGGCCAGTCAATGGTTTGGCCGCAAGTGAACTACGTACCGCCCGAACGGATGACTGTCAGCGCGACCGACGCGGCGTCGGCGAACGAGTTGATTCGCGATCTGGGGGCACTCGCCGACCTGCTTACGCTTTGTGAAAAGCTGCGGGACGGTGTCGAGGTGCGTTACCGTCTGACTTTCTTGCGCTGGGACGGCGTCGCTTACCAGCCGGGCGAGGTCGACAGCGCCGCAGCAGCGCCGCGCGGGGCCGTCTGGCTCGAGCCGCTCGAGTACCCAAATACCGAAACAACCGGAACTCTTACCGCGCGTGTCTTTCGTAGGGGCAGGGGGGCGATGACTTGCCGGGCGGAAGATGTCGAGGCTGTCGCCAGCCTGCTAACCCTAATCCGTCAAAACCACCCGAAGCTCGTCGTCCCCGCTGACGCCACCTCAATCAGTACCGACACGCCCGGAATCCATCTTCGCCAGACCATGGATCCCGTTGCCTATGACAGAGTGCTGGTCAAAATAGGCGTAAACGTCTGTGCTCATCTGTTTGGAGACGCAGCTGTTCGGACGCCAGCATTTGCCAGCGCCCGAGACTATGCGCGCTACGGAACTGGCAGCGTCGTTCAGCTTTCGATCGAGGAAGCCAAGAAATTTACCGAAGCTTTCCCGGTGCTCGCACACCATCATCTGCTCCTGGTCGCCACCAAGACACCGGAGGGCGAAAAACCTGGCTGTGTCATGATCACCATGCAGTTCTACGGGGGGCTGACGCATTCCTATTTGCTTGCCGTGGGCGACGTGGTCCCGAACGCCGCAGACCCAATCTTCGTTGTAGTCGACTATGAAGCCAACGTGATCGAGCGTCACACTCCGGAAAGCTTTTCACGGTTCGCGAAGCGAAACGGTGCGACTTGGCGTCCTATCGACCTAGCTGGGGGGAGTAGCTAGGGTCAGGATCTGTAATTTGTAGTCGCCCGGCGGTTGTCCCTTGAGGGTCTCAAGGATCTGTCCGCACTCGCCGATCCGAGGATCGGTGGTGCTGTATCGGGTCTCACAAGGCCGGACGTTGCATTGACTCGAAGCGGG
>JAAEQG010001224.1 GCA_024231775.1 bacterium | reverse complement strand
GACTGCGCTCCCAAGCCCCTCCTCTTTCCCGCATCGAGCAGGTCACCGTCCAAGAGATGCAAGTTCCAGAGCCAAGACCTGACGAGTTTGCCATCCGTCATTCAGAGGCCCGCGAAGGCGAGTTCCAGCCCATCTCGCCCGACGTTGCCTTGTGCGACGATTGCCTGCGCGAGCTTTTTGACGCCAGCGACCGGCGCCACCGCTACCCTTTCATCAACTGTACCAACTGCGGCCCGCGTTTCACCATCATCCGGGACATTCCCTACGACCGGCCCAAGACGACGATGGCCCCTTTCGAGTTGTGCCCCGATTGCCAGGCCGAGTACGATGACCCGAGCAACCGGCGTTTCCACGCCCAACCGAATGCGTGTCCGGTGTGCGGCCCCAAGGTCTGGTTTCAAGTTGGCAAGTCGGCAAGTGAGCAAGTGGGCAAGTCTGCAAGTTTGCAAGTGGGTGAGGCGGCGATTCGGGCGACGCGGGAGGTGCTGGCCGGGGGTGGTGTGGTTGCCATCAAGGGGTTGGGGGGCTTTCACCTGGCCTGTGATGCGACGAACGACGAGGCTGTGGCCCGGCTGCGGGAGCGGAAGGGGCGGGTGGACAAGCCTTTTGCCCTGATGTCCTTCGATCTGGAGACGGTGGAGCGATACTGCGAGGTGAACGACGAGGAGCGGGCGTTTCTCACTTCTCACGCGCGGCCCATCGTCCTGCTGCGCCAGCGCCCCGACTGTTTCATTTCCCCTCTCGCCGCTCCCGGCAACCGGTACCTGGGCGTCATGCTGCCGTACACGCCGCTCCATTACCTGTTGCTGGAGCCTGTTGACGGATTCTCCCCCGCGTTGGTGATGACCTCTGGCAACTATTCCGAGGAGCCTATCGCCACCGGCAACGACGAGGCGCTGGAGCGGTTGGCGAGCCTGGTGGACGCTTTTCTGCTGCACGACCGTGACATTCACGCCCGCTGCGACGACAGCGTCACCCGCATCTTTGGCGGGGCGGAACTGCCGGTGCGCCGCTCGCGGGGTTACGCGCCCTACCCCGTCCACTTGCCTTTCCATACACGGCAGGTGTTGGCGGTGGGGGCGGAACTAAAGAACACTTTTTGCCTCACCCGCGACCG
>JAAEQG010001223.1 GCA_024231775.1 bacterium | reverse complement strand
CCACGATTGGGAGATTGAGGCTACCGAGGCTGAAGGCGTGCAAATTCACCCCAGCCGCACGTTCAAGCGTATCGTGCCCGACGGTAACGGGCAGGTGGGTGGATTGGAATGTCTCAATGTGTCCTCTATGGAGTTCGACGCGACAGGCCGGTTGACGCTAGAGACGGAGCCTGACTCGCAGCACATTATTCCTTGTGACGTCGTCATTTTCTCTATCGGGCAGCGAGCGGGTTTGGCTTTTGTCCCGGAGAGCACGGGGGTTGGTGTTACGCGCCAGCAGACGATTGCGGTCAACCCGAACACGATGGCGGCGACCCGGCCTGGGGTCTTTGCCGCGGGCGATGCCACTACCGGCACGGCTTTTGTGATCGAGGCGGTGTCCTCCGGACATCAGGCGGCCGAGTCTATACACCGCTATCTGCGCGGTGAAGAGTTGGAGCCAGAGTTAAAGCCCGAGTTGCCCGTGGTGGACTTGAGCCGGACCGAGATCGACGAACGGGTCCAGCAGGGAGAGGCGCAGGTGACGCCCCGGGTGGCGGTGCCCGAGTTGGCGGTCGAGGATCGGGTGGCGAATTTTGCCGAGGTTGAGACCGGTTATACTGACGAGTTGGCGCAGGAGGAGGCGGCCCGTTGCCTGGCTTGCGGTATTTGTTCCGAGTGTCTGAGTTGTGTGTACGCCTGTCAGGCCGACGCGGTCGATCACGATATGGTCGAGCGCGTGCAGGATATTCAGGTTGGCGCGGTCGTGCTTGCCCCTGGTT
>JAAEQG010001222.1 GCA_024231775.1 bacterium | reverse complement strand
TTCTGCGAGACGAGAAACAGCTTCTCCGAGAGCGGGAACGGATCGATGAACAGGGGACCCTTCAGATCGACCACCCACTTGCCATCGCGCAGGTGGCGGAACCCGCCGTGTCCCGACTCGGTCATTCGCACGTACGGGGTGATGTGCGTCATGGGCGCCTCGGTGCGGTAGTTGCTGTTCAGGTCGAGGCGCACTACGGTTCCGATACCGTTCATCGGGCAGCAGTGCGGGCCGCCCAGCACGACGAACTGGTTATTGGCGCCGGGGATGGCGCGTCCCTGAATGAACGCCGAGGGGATCGCGATGTCGTTGCCATACAGTTCCACCGACTTGGTCCCGTCCGGGTACATCGCCCAGAGGCACTTGGTCGAGACCGCTCCCTTGTCGACGTATTCCCATCGCGTGTAGAGGATGCGCCCATCAGCCATGACGCTTGGGTAGCTTTCGCTCAGGGCGCTGTTGGAGAGTTTCACCATGTTCTGACCGTCACCGTCTATGCGGTACATGACCGTCGTAGTGAAGTAGTCGGGCCCATCGCAGAGGGTTCCGTATTCGCAGCGCGTGGAGATGAAGGCGACTCCCCCGTCGGGCAGGTAGCACGGGTCCATGTCGTCGGTGTGGTGGCGATAGGCGATCGGTCGGCCGGCCCAGGAGCCCATGTTGCGGAGCCAGTACTTATCGATGCGAGCTTGTTCATCAGCCGGCGGGAACGTCAATTGGCGCAGGTCGGTTCCGTCGATATTCACTTCGTAGAGGCGGAAGCCCACGCCCTCTTTCTCCTTCCAGGAGAACACCAGACGCTGGGCATCGAACGACAGGTCGTACCGTCCGAAGATGCCGTGACGCAT
>JAAEQG010001221.1 GCA_024231775.1 bacterium | reverse complement strand
GCGTACTGCGATCAGCGCCTGGTGTGGCCTGCGCCCCGGTCGGAACCCGTACGAGAACTCGTGGAAGTCCTGCTCATAGATAGCTCCCATCAGCATCGCCACCGCTCGCTGGACTATCTTGTCCTCGAACGCTGGTTTGCCGATTGGCCGCAGGCTCCCATCTTCCTTCCTGATCCACGCTCGTTCTACTGGCGGCGCCTTATAGGTACCACTCCGCATACGTTCGTGGAGCTTTGTTAGGTTGTCCTCAAAATTCTCAGCGTACTCCTCGGCCGTCACACCATCTACCCCCGGCGCGCCTTTCTTACGCGTCAGGCGGTGTGCCTCCCGCAGGAAGTCCACGTCGATCAGGTGGGCAAGCGTCGTGAACACCATTTCCGGATAGCGGGCTGCCTGCGCCGCAATCCGCTGGAGTTTTGTTCTGACGGTTTGTGATCTCAGAGTATCTCCCATCTTTCCTCCCAACAGAACGTCATACCCGGTTTCACCTTCCCTACAGCGGGTTCCTTGGGTCTTAGTTCCCCGCCTTCCCGGTCCTCGGGCTCCCGCCCCAGACCATCGGTACTATGTTCCACTAAGACTGCCTGCAACCCTTCCCAGTCCGCTTCGCTCTCGCTATCGCTCGCTGGTACCTTGATCGCTTCCTCGCTTCGTGTCCCGTCTCCGGCTCGTCGGCTGGCTGGAAGTCAAGCCTGCCGACGCCAGGCCGTTTGGTCCGCCGGTCTGGCCTTCGTCTTCCGGCTTTATTCTCAAGGAGGCGGCTGGCTCTCCCAAGTTCCCGAGCTGCCCCTGTGAGTGCATGCCCCGCGCATCGACCCCGGTGGGATCCTGGTCACTCGCCATGGCGCGCCCAGGACTGCTGCCTTCCCTCCCGCCAAGGAGGTCGGCTTTCACCCAGGCTCTCGCCCGGGCTTATCTCAACTCCCACAATCACATCCATTTCGAGGCTCAATGAGTGGGAGTAGGGGACACTGTTTATCCCACGCTGGCGGCCCCTCGATCCCCCCGCCACCAAGAGCCGACAAGGGCGGGGTAGCCGGGGCCAGTCCGACTGCCACGCTGGCCGGAAGAACAGTGTCCCCTACTCCCGCTCTTCCCCTACTCCCGCTCTGCACCCCTCCCGCCAGCGTAGCGAAGCGGAGCGCGCCTCCCGCCAGCGTAGCGAAGCGAAGCGCTCCTCCCGCCAGCGTAGCGAAGCGGAGCACGGCCCCCCACTCCAACCCCACCAGGTGTCCTTTCGAGGGAGACTCTAAGCGATTCGCCATTGCTAAGCCGTACCGTCTGAGGGCACTGACGATCGATGCTCCGATAGGTCGGGAGAAAGCCGTCAGCTTGAAACGGCGTCCGTGCCCGCCATGATGTGTCGCTGATCCTCTCCAGGAGCAAGACCATGACTGGCAGGCTCAATTCCTCAACCCGCCAACCTGCCTGCCCCTTCCTGGCCACGAAGCCGATCGCGCCTCGGTAGCAACCAGAATTTTCGAAGGAGACGGCCCCGGCG
>JAAEQG010001220.1 GCA_024231775.1 bacterium | reverse complement strand
TCTCCGCATCCCACTGGAGCTTCTGGCCGGCGCGATAGGCGACGGTCCCCAGCAGCACGGTCTCGGTCAGAGGCCCGGAGTAACCGAAGTGCGTACCGGTTGGCGTACCCGTCTTGCAGGCCGCTAGCCACTCGTCGGCGTGGGACAGCCCCAGGGGCAGCCGTGGTCGACGGACACCGGCGTATTTCTCTTCCGGATAGAGTTTGAATGTGTCCATTCCAGCGATCAGCATCCCTTCGGCGCCTACGAGCAGCACGTACCAAGGATAGTTGGAATCAGGCGGGTCCACTTCTTTCAGCAACTCGGGTCGCTTGTTGCCGTCGTACCACGTCAGCTCCACGGGCGGCCGGTCGCCTCGCGCGGGGAAAGTCCACTTGCTGATGAGCCACGGGGGCGCGCTCTCGGGATGGGCCGGGGGGCCGTCCGCCTCGATCGTGAGCGGGTACCTCAGATCGAGTGCGGTGAACGGAAGGTCGATCAGATGGCAACCCATGTCGCCCAGCCTGCCGTTGCCGAAATCCCACCACTGACGCCAATGCATGGGATGGTAGGTGGGATGGTACGGGCGATAGGGGGCCGGGCCCAGCCAGAGGTCCCAATCCAGGTGCGCCGGAACCGGAGGCGTTTCTCTCGGCCGATCCCGGCCACGGCGGCCGTCACCCGCAGCAACTCTCGGTGGGTCATCCCACTCGTTATCGCACCAGGCGTGGACTTCCTTGACCTCCCCAATCGTTCCGGCCCGAATCAACTCGACCACGCCGCGATAGATCTGCGAGGAATGTCCTGTATTGCCAAGTTGGGTGGCCAGGCCGTATCGGTCGGCCACGCGTGTGACCTCGC
>JAAEQG010001219.1 GCA_024231775.1 bacterium | reverse complement strand
CAGTAAGTAAATTTTCCGGGATGACCCAGCAAGGCCATATCGGACACGCCAGGACGTCCTCCACCGATGTTGATCATACACAGGCGAACCGCTCGCCCGATGGTGGCGTTTGCCCGATGTCCGGGACCGAGGGCACCGGAGCCACTGGCGATGCGACATCCTTTACGGACCGGGCCGTTGACGATAATAAGCGGCCCCAGGTTATGGGTTGTGCTCTGCACTTCGGTCATGTCGAGCACAGGGTCGCAGACGGCCTTTAAGGCCGCCAGGACCACAGGGAACACATCAGGTTCGCAGCCGGCCATCACCGCGTTGACCGCGATCTTCTCGACGGTGGCGACACCAAGGTTAGGCCCTAATTCACCGACTACGATATCAGGGTCGCTCCCGCCAGCCAGGACCATACGCTCTACCCGCTCGGGTGCGGGCACGATCACCGGAAGCCCGTCGGTACACCCCAGAGCATGCAGCTGCTCAACCGCTTGGAATTCATCTGCCGCAGATAGGCGATTTGAGCTGCTCATACTTCTCCTTCCGTCAACGATTCTAATATCTTCTCTGCGAAGTCGTCAGCTAGCCGGCGAATGGAATCCAGACCGATGCCTGCCACCGGATGGGGGATATGGATCCGAGGGATGTCGGGCATCCCTGCAGCCCGCGCCGTGAAGTCACCCTG
>JAAEQG010001218.1 GCA_024231775.1 bacterium | reverse complement strand
CTCGAAACCTAAACATAGGAGGAAAAAAATGTACACAAAAGCTCGTTTTACCCTGGTAGCGTTGGTCATAATCACTGCCCTGCTCGTTGGCTGTGGTCAGTCCCCGACAGCAATGCCCGCGGAAGAGACTGTGGTCGAGGTCCAGGTGACCAGAGTGGTAGAGGTGGAGGGTGAGACCGTGGCAGAGTTGGTAGAAGCCCCCATGCCCGCCCCTACGGCCTCGCCAGTCGACGGCCTCGTCCCGCCCAACGGCGAACCCTACGCCGACGTCTTTTTCGAGGATTATGGCGTCAACCCCTTCATCGACACCGAGGACGATCACTTTTCCACTTTTGCGGTAGACGTGGACACCGCATCCTACACCGTCATGCGCCGCTACGTGGGCGACGGCTACCTGCCGCCCGACGAGTCGGTGCGCGTCGAGGAATACATCAACTTTTTCGAGCAGGACTATACGCCGCCGGGCGAGCACGCGACAGCCTTTGCCATTCACCTGGATGGAGCGCCCTCCCTCTACGGCGATGAGCGCGCGGACGGTGCACGTCCGTACTATCTGGCGCGCGTGGGCATCAAGGGTTACGAGGTTCCCCGCGAGGCGCGCAAGAACGTGGTGCTCACCTTTGTGATCGACGTCTCCGGCTCGATGGATATGGAGAACCGGTTGGGCATGGTCAAAGAGGCGCTGCGGATGCTGGTGCATCAACTACGCCCCTCCGACCGGGTCGGCATCGTCATCTATGGCTCCCGCGCCCGCGTGGT
>JAAEQG010001217.1 GCA_024231775.1 bacterium | reverse complement strand
TTCCACTTGCCGGAGGCAATGCGTTTGCGGGTGTTCGCCTTGGGGTTCTTCATCTGCGTATGGAACTCCCCGTTCGGCTTGACAATGACCACCCTGTCTCCCTTCACGTAGACTGTGTTCCCAGTTTCCGTATCAATGTACTCCTTCCCTTCCCGAATCACGCGGTTTCGGTCTCCAACCTGTCGATGCGCGTCACCTTCCCTTGCTTCTCGAGCTCGCCGCCGCCCATGGTCTGTCTCCCCTTCCGGCGCCGCGAGCAGGACCCGTTCGAGGACCGCGGCTAGTATAACAACTGTCACCACCCTGAGCACGCGTTTGTGCTGGGGTTGCACGGGCGGTTCGTTGTTCCTCGCCAGCCGACATAGTGCTTCGGCAAGGAGACGGTGATCCGTGCCACCCAATTGCAGGCCATACTTCGTGACCCACTCCTCTATGGCGGCCTCAGCGCCTCGCCCGCCGCCCAGCAACTTCGTGATTCCAATGCCGTCCTCAAACGCGGTCTTTGTCGCCAGGGCTCCGAGTTCTCTGCCCTCAAGGGCTGTTAGGATGGTGTTGAGTTTCGCCTGGATGCTCTCCGCCGCATCATTGGAGCCAGGTGGGAGCAAGTCTCCCGGCATCGGCAGGCGCCGAGGCTTGCCAAACAGGCCGCCCGGTCCGCCAGTGTCGCCGAGCTCTGCCGGGAAGAGGCCGCCTGACCCGCCTCTACCACGTTTATGGAAGTCGTCTATCAAGCGACGGAGCGGCGACGGGCCGGTCATGCTAAGGTGCTTCTTCAGCACGATTTCGATGGCTTCGGGAAGGGCCGATTTGATCAGCTGCCCGATCACGGCGGCGGCGCTCTCAGTCTCACCTGTGCCCCCGCCCATGAGTTCCGGGTACTTCCTAATCAGATTGTAGGGAATATCCCACCCAGGTGGCCGATGCGGGAGCTTGGGAAGGTCACCCCCCTTGAAGCCCATCTTTTTGTATTGCGGCAGCCACTTCGCCAGCAGGGCCTGCCATGCTTGATCGACCGCAGCCCGGTATTTCGGATCCGAATAGTAGCGAGACTCCAAGTAGTCATCACTCTGATTCGTGATCCCCATATCCCCGGCAACAATCCTGTTCGTCACATCCCATTGCGACCCCCTCGTTGCGACCAGGTAGATGTTCGACCAGTCGTCGGTACCCATCGGATCGACCACGTCTGCCGGCGACGCATGGCAGTACCCATACAGATTTGGCCCATCCACATATCCCTCCCTATCCCGACTCAACCACCTACCCAGTGTCGGGTGGTAGTACCGGTTGCGGACGTGGTACTGGCCGGTGTCGGTGTCGTAGCGGTAGCCGCAGTAGAGGATTTCGTTGTCGTAGCTACTCGTCGAACGCGCCCCCCACGTGCCGGTCAGGAACGTTACCGCGCCGTATGGGTTGTACAGGCAACGCTCCACCGCCGTGCCGGAGGTGTCCAGCAGGGCCGTGACGTTGTGGTTCGCGTCGGCTGTGTAGTACAGACGCTCCGAGCCGGTATCCGCGCAGAAGCCGTCGGCGTCGGTGTCGCGGTCGCGGTCGCGGAGGATCGGGGCGTCGATGTAACGCAGGTCCAGGACGTACTGACGCCGCACGTCGTTCGACTCGGCCGTCTCGCTCACCTGGCCGGCCGTGAAGTGCTCCTCGATCACCTGCCAGCTCGTCGTGTAGTAGTAGTCCGTCCGGTCCCACCCGCTGGATGCGTTCGGCGCCACCTTCGCCACGCGACGGTGCAGGCCGTCGTAGCGATACTTCTCGATCAGCGTATCGGCCCCGCCGCCGGTGGTCTCCAACGTCCCGG
>JAAEQG010001216.1 GCA_024231775.1 bacterium | reverse complement strand
GCGTCGGTGTTCAGCCGGTGTGAAGGGGTTGATGGATCGCCGGGGGCGGAGTACTCGCTGTACCTGGATCTTGTCTATGCTGACGGGACGTCGCTTTGGGGGCAGACGGCGCTGTTTGATTGTGGCACGCACGATTGGCAGCGGCGTGAGGTGGTGATCATGCCGACCAAGCCGGTGCGGCAGGTGTCATTCTATATGTTGCTTCGCGGCCGGGCGGGCAAGGCATGGTTTCGCGATGCGCGACTGGAAGTGGTGCGAGCGGCGGAAGGAGCGAGCCTGTTTGACGGTGTGCCGGTGCAGTGTGAGGATACGCGTCAGGTAGGCTTTCAGGTTCGCGACGTGGCGGCGGGATCTGACTTCGTTCGGGTTGAGAAGGAAGCGTTGGGGCTGCGACTCGAACAGAAGTCGTCGGAGCGGAACGGCGTCGAGTCCATCGACGTTCGATTGACGGACACAACGGGTGGGGATCGGGCGGTGACGCTGGTTTATTCCGTTCCGGTCGATGCTGACGGCCTGGAGTGGTTGGAGAATCCGCGTCAGACGGTCAACGTCGAGCCCGGGCGCGAGT
>JAAEQG010001215.1 GCA_024231775.1 bacterium | reverse complement strand
CGAATCTCCTTGCCCAACTCGACGTAGCGCTGGAAGTCCGCCTCGGGGATCAGACCCTCCGGGTTTGGATTGGCGTTGAGCAACAGATTGCAGTTGCGGCCCACCGAGCGATAGTACATGTCCATCAATTGCTCGACCGAATAGAGCTTGTGCGCGCTGTCGGGTTTCCAGAACCAGTCGTGGTTTCGGACGGGGACATCGCACTCGCCGGGCAGCCAGTGGAGACCGTCCGGATCGCCCGGACCGTGATAGTCCTCCCGGTGCGGAACCGTCGCCCAGCAGGGATAGGCCGCAACGCCCCGCTCGTTGCCAATCCACCGAATCGAAGCGGCTGGCCCCTGGAAAACAATCGCGTTCGGTTGGTGCTTCTGATAGATCGGCACCAGGTCGGGACCGCCCTTTTCCACCGCCATCGCCCCGCCGTCGAACCAGATCTCGAACAGATCGCCATAGCGACTCCACAGTTCCGTCAGCATCTGCTCGCAGGTCTTGACGTAACGGGCCTGGGCCGCTGGGTCCCCGCCTTTGCCTCGATTGACCAGGCCGGGGTTGTCCACCTCCAGGTAGCCATTGGCGGTCACCGAAGCGTACAGCCCCGGCT
>JAAEQG010001214.1 GCA_024231775.1 bacterium | reverse complement strand
ATCGAAAAGCCACAGGCCGGCATCGCCTTGCGGGGCTCCCGCTGACCCCTGGGAACCGTGGGTGTCCAGCCAATGGCCGGAGGTCTCAATACGCCCACCATCGCCTCCCTGCGGTCCTCCCTGGGCCTCGAAGGTTCCGTAAGCACGCGTTTCAGAAAGCGGATTGGTCACGTCCGACCATACGACAATCGTACCGCCGTCACCGTTCTCCGTGGCATTGGCCTTCACGACGGCGCCGGAATTCACCCGCGTACGCGTCGCCTGACGAATCTCTGGGTCTTGCCCCTGCCAACCGCCGCCCATATAGACATCACCGCCTCCGGCAGCGCCCGAGGCATCCAGGACGGCGGTGTCACCGACTGTGATTTCATCTCCGGTCACGATGATCTCGCCACCCTGCCCTTGGGTGGAGGAGACATCCAGAACGCCGGATTGCTGGACCGAACCGCCTTCCAGGACAATCCGCCCGTTGCGCGCGACCAGGCTGTTGGCGCGGACAACGCCCTCGTTGTTGACCACACCGGAGACCACGTCACCGGCGGTCTGGGCGCTCATCACCACCACGCCGCCTTCAGCGGCCAGGGTGCCGGTGTTTGTCGCCGAGGCGGTCAGATCCGACTCGTTGATCTGGTAGCTGATCAGGCCGTCGCCCACGAAGTCCACGGT
>JAAEQG010001213.1 GCA_024231775.1 bacterium | reverse complement strand
GTCGACTGCGGTCCGAGGTCGGAAAGATGATGTCCGGCAACCATGTGCGGGCCTCGGGATCAAGCGTCTTCAGCCGATCCTCCAGTACGAAAATCCAGTGGCCGTCGCTGCTTTTGACCACGTCGACAATCTGCTCTCCTGGGTGAGGGAACCGCAGCTCGGCCGGCAGCGCGACTGCCTTCAGGGGAACCTCTCCGGAATCTAGCGGGAGAAAGCCGATCCACGAGTCGCGACCGTGGGTCGCAGTGACCATGTGCCCTCCCTCAGCAGGCTCAAGGTTGAGGCTCTCAAAGCTCGGGAGTTGCCAGCCCATAAAGCGGATCCGGCGCCAGCTGTGGTCCTTCAGTTCGTATGACCAGATACAGTCGGCGGTGGTGAACAGAAGCCGTCGTTCATCGCTCTCGTTCGTCCTGTTGCCGGAGACGAACACCCGCCGGAAGGTGCCGGGATCCGGCGGATTCCCTGAGTTGACCAGAACCGTCCGCTTTTGCCCGGCCTGCCAACGGTCCACGCCTCCGCCGCCTTGGTCGATCCAGGCGATCGCCCCCTCTTTCTCATTGACGGCGACTGCCTGCGCCGTGACCGGCGGATCCAAGTCGGGACTGAAGCTCGCCGTCGAGCAGCTATCGGGTTTGGGTAGCTGTGAAATGGCGACGTGGCCGACACGGTAGTCGCCGCCGTTGCCGCCGGTGACCCATGCCAGATACTCGCCGAGACGATATAGGCGTGCCGCGTTCCCGCTGGCGTCAAACTGGGGTCCCTGATGCCAGCTCCGTGCTTCCTCGCTGTAGAAGTCCAGGCCGGACGGATGAAGCACGGCGATCCAACCGGAGTCGATCCGCCGCGCGTCGGTGATACTGGTCGCTGTGGGTGCACGTGGATTGCGGAAGAAGCAACGGGGGGCGT
The DNA here is from genome assembly GCA_024231775.1 of bacterium. Taxonomy (GTDB): domain Bacteria; phylum Planctomycetota; class Phycisphaerae; order UBA1845; family UBA1845; genus JAAEQG01. Next base: position 1,252 of record JAAEQG010001213.1, on the reverse strand, counting down.
CGACTTCGACCGCCTTCTCGCGAAGGGGGTGACCCATCAGGAAGCGTTCCCCGGCAGTCTGCTCCTGCCGTACGGTCCACACCCAGCCGTCGTCGACCGATGCCGCCAGCACCTTTCCGGCCCCGGGGCTAACGCTACGTGATTCGCCGAGCCAAAGCTTCCCTGCAGCCAGTGCGATCGGCTCGCCGAGGTGAAAGTCCAGGAGATCGACATCTTCTACCCCGGCAGGCATCTTCCAACGTCGATCACTCCGGCGTTTGACCATGTTGTACCTCACGATCGCGCCTTCGCCCGCCAGGTACAGATGGCTGCCGCGGTGCATCGCGTCGCTCAGAGTCGCGTCACTGATGCCGAGAACGTCGGCATCGCCGATCATGGTTTCGCCGGAGGAGAGGTTGATCAGCCGGCCGTCGGCGATTCGTGCCAGCAGCTGATCCTTGGCCAGCGTCAGACCCTCGATCTTCTCCTCCCCCACCTCCCGAAGGTTTAGCCCCAGCTTTTCTCTATCGATCCAGGACCGCTGTGCGGTGTTGTAGAAGTCCAGTCCACCGTCGCTGGCCAGCCAGAGGCCCGTGCGGGTGACGAGGACGTCTTTGGGATTGGTCAGGTCGTATCGCGGCGGACCGGTCAGAAGAGTGTGGCCCCCCGCGCTGTCGATGCGATGGACGGTGCCGGCACCATCGATGACCGCCAGGTTGCCGTCATTCCACGGCCGGGCCAACAGCCTTCCGGTCGCACCCGGCAGACGCCTTTTCAGGTCGACGAACCCGCCGTCGGGTAAGGAAGAAAGGTCGACCGCTCCTTCAACCTTCCGGCGGTCGGCGTTCAGTCCGAAAAGCCACCGCTCCGACTGGACCAACTCGGTCCCTTGATCCAGTAACCAGGCTGGGAGTCGAATCCGTTGGTAAGTGCGTCGTTCGACGTCGTGGAGGACGGCGGCAGCCTGGGTCATGAAAAGGAGGCGATTTTCCCAGGCGAAGGCACGCCGCGCGGTGGCGAGCTCAACGCCGGTGCCGGCGCCGGCGAATAGAGTCTCCACCCCGCCGTCGCCCGCCAGTCCAAAGAGCCGGCCGGCCCGGGACAGCGCCAGCACCTCGCGCCACCGCCCTCCGAGCAACTGAGTGATCTCATCTTCAGAGATCGCCCAACGGATCGGATCCTTACCCTCTTTTACGAGTCCCGCTCCGCCTTCATAGCCGTAATAGAAACCCCCGCCCCCCGGCCTCTTCCACACCGAGAGGACGGACTTGTC